>NZ_JBYVEB010000004.1:0-86188 GCF_058117085.1 Chryseobacterium sp. CG10_8
ACATTAATCCAGAAACTGGGCAATGCCCTTCCTGTTTCCAATCCTTCCTCAAACGGATCATATACAATTACATCAAACCCATTAGATGCGGTTTGCCATGATATTTGTGAGCCCATAACGCCGGCTCCAGCAACGGTTATTGTTTTAATTTTCATGATGATTAGTTTTTAATAAAATAATTAAATACTAATTTACAAAATAATTAATTATCTGCTTTTCAATATATTCTTACCTTGAAATATAGTGTATCTACTTTTAATATTGAAAAATTATAATTAGACAATGTTTAAGTACTGTGTTATAGAATTGGAAGTTAGAGAGCCTCTTTTTATACTTTTAAATTGTACTGTTTTGGACGAGCCTACCTACAAAACGCTTTTGGAGTTAAAGGACTTGTTTAATTAAATTGCCAGTAAAATAATTAATATTCGTGTGTTAGTGACTCTCTATTTTGGTTCTTAAAGCATTGAACATTTTTTGTAAATTTACAACCAACAAATCCATCTTGAAAACTCAAACGGAACGTTAACCGTCGGCCAGAAAATATGATAGACACTCTAAAAAGTAATATATCGAAACATATCGAACTTTCTGAAACAGAATTGACGGAATTTTGTAGTTTATTTCAAAGTAAATCAATCAAAAAGAAGCAGTTTCTGTTGCAAGAAGGGGAAGTCTGTAAGTTTGAAGGCTTTGTTACAAAGGGGATGTTTAGAGTGTATCATATCGACACCAATGGCTTTGAACAAATTCTCTATTTCGCCATCGAAAATTGGTGGATTACCGACATTGATAGTTTTACCAACGAACAGCCGTCTCAACTTTTTATTGAAGCATTAGAGGATAGCGAAGTGCTGATGATTTCAAAAAAGGATAAAGAATTTGCATACGCCAATCTGCCAAAAATTGAAAAACTATTTCGTGTAATGACACAAAAAACACATGTTGCATTACAACGCCGAATGATTGACAATTTAAGCAAAACTGCCGACCAACGCTATATCGATTTTATTGAAAAATACCCACAATTATTTCAGCGATTGACCAATATTCAAATCGCCGCTTACCTTGGCATTAGTCACGAATTTTTGAGTAAAATAAGAAAGAAGATTACGAATAAAAAATAAGTCAAATTTCATTTATTGAACTTGTTCAATGTTTTTGTGCCTTGCATGATCGCATCTTTGCATCATCAAATTAAAACAACAAAAAATGAAATCACTTTTTTCAACAGTAGTAATAACAATCTTAATTTTATTTAAAATGAACGCACAGGCACAAAGTTTCAAAACAATAGAAACCAATAACTTCAATTTGAAAGTTTACAACGCATCCGAAAATAGTTTTGGAGTAGCATCGGTAATCGTTTCAGGCAAAACAGATGCTGTATTAATTGATGGTCAATTCACATTGGCAGATGCCGAAAAAGTTGCTCAAGAAATCAAATCAAGCGGTAAAAAACTAACCACTATTTATGTTTCGCACGGAGACCCAGATTTTTATTTTGGTTTAGAAGTATTTAAAAAATATTTCCCAGAAGTTACCGTATATGCAACACCAGCAACGGTTGAACATATCAAAGTATCTGCCCAAAAGAAATTGGAAGTTTGGGGAGAAAGATTAGGTAATAACATCACATCAAATGTGGTTTTACCACAAGTATTGAAAGGAAATACTATTGAGTTAGAAGGAGAAAAATTAGAAATAATTGGCTTAGAAGATTTCCCTAATAAAACTTTTGTTTGGATACCAAGTATCAAGGCAGTTGTAGGTGGAATCAATGTTTTTGGAACAAGTTTTCATTTGTGGATGGCAGATGCACAAAGCGAAGAAGCCCGCCAACAATGGATTTCGGTTTTAGATAAAATAGAAACTTTAAACCCGGCAATTGTAATTCCAGCACACGCTAAATCAGAAACCGCTTTTGATATTTCGGCAGTAAAACATACCAAAAACTATATTCAATTCTACGAAGAAGCTTTGAAAACGAATAAAACTTCCGAATCCTTGATTACAGCAATGAAAGCAAAATGTCCAAGCTTAACTTTTGACATCGGTTTGCAAATTGGCGCAAAAGTGAATACTGGAGAAATGCCTTGGTAAAACAATTTGGTTGCAACTTGAGATTGCGTTGGTCTTGTCAAGTTGTGCTCTTAAAAATCAACAAATGACAAATCTTGAAATCATAAAAAGTACTTACGAGGGAAAAACTTCTCAAGAAAACGGAAGAAATTTGGCAAAATATGTAGCTGAAAATATCTCTTGGACTGAAGCTCAAGGTTTTCCATATGCAGGAACATATATTGGCTTGGAAGATGTTATCAAAAATGTTTTTTCTCGATTGGGAAATGAATGGATTGATTACAAATTCACACCAGAAGATTATGTAGCTATCAATGATAAAGTGGTGGCATTTGGTACTTATTCAGGAACATATAAAATAACGAACAAATCTTTTACTGCAAGAGTGGCTCATATTTGGAACCTTAGAGAAGGGAAAATAGTAAAATTTGAGCAGATTGTAGACAGTCAACCAGTAATCAACTCAATGGTCTAAATTTAAAAAAATGAAAAAAATAGCAATAGCATTAATAGCATCAGTCATTCTTTGGTCTTGTAATGAAAGTAAAAAACAAGAAAATACGGAAGCTCAGGCTAACCAAACCAATTTAGAAATAATTGGTAGAAAAGCAACCATTCAGTTTCCAGAAATAAAGGCGGAGGTAAGTTATCCTAATGACTCAACCTTACATTGGAAAACAACCGACAAAAATGGGACAGTTGCAGAAGGCGACGAAAAAATGGATTATAAAAAACTAACAGAAAATCTACATTTTTTAAATTGGATTGAAAAAGATGGATGGACAGTAAGCCAAATAATTGACACCAAAAACGGAACGGTAAAAGCATTTTGGAGTTTTCATGATGAAACGAGTACAAGAGGCAAAAGAAAATCTTTGTTTGTAGATGGTAAATTTGAATTTGTTAAGTAGAAATTATTTTTTTTCCACGTTACCATTTTTAAGGAATCTTTTCGAAATAGGATTTAGGAATAGAGACCAATAAACTTCAATTTCAGCATTCGTAAATTATAATTAGCTTTATTTCAGAATGTTATTTTAGGATTATCCATTTAATTATTGTATATTTGAGAAAATACGGACTCCACTTTGTAGCGATGAGTGAACATCCACTTATTAATACAAAATATAATTAAATGAAAAATGCATTTTCAATGCTTGAGTCCGACATTCATCCGAATGACGCCACACTTACAAGCCCGATTAAAGTCGCCTACTTCATCTTGGTGCACCGATTACCCAATCAGTTTAAAAGACTATTCAAAGCTATTTATGCTCCTGAAAACGCATATCTTATCCACATCGATAAGAAAGCTTCGAATGATTTAAAAAATGAAATTAAAGTATTCTTAAAAGCCTATCCCAATGCTTATTTGATGGAAAGCGAGAAAGTAATTTGGGGCGGTTATAGTATGGTTCAAGCCGAATTGGATGGGATGAATTATCTTTTGGAGATGAATGCCGATTGGGATTATTTCATCAATCTGAGTGGACAGGATTATCCGTTGAAATCTCAAAAAATTATTAGTCAGTTTCTTTCGGAAAATAATGGAAAAAGTTATCTAAAGATTGCCAACCAAAAATTATCTCGCCCCGAAACTATGAATCGAATTGAAAATTATTTCGAAGAATTGGAAGACTGCGTTTCTGAAATTACGCACACAAGGGCATTTATGAAAGATGTGGTTCCATATATTGGTGGACAATGGATGATGCTAACAAGGGCTTGTTGTGAGTTTCTATGCCATAATAAAGAAGTGGCACGATTCGAAAAATATTATGCAAATACCTTAATAGCCGATGAATCCTTTTTTCAAACGGTTTTAATGAATACTTCCTTTGATGGCGTTCTGATTGATGATGACAAAAGAGCGATTATTTGGATTCCGGATGGTGATATCAAACTGCGTCCAAAAACATTTACCAAAGAAGATTTCAACTTTTTGCATATGGGAGGACATCTCTTTGCAAGAAAATTTGATGATAATGTGGATGATAAAATAATTGATAATATGAGGACTCATTTTCACAAGGCATTAAGCCGAAAAAACAGAAAAGTAAGCCTACTTCCCATATAGATTTCAACGAAAATCAAGTTCTAAAATCCTGCCTAATGGGGTAGGATTTATTGATTTTAAAATTAAGCTCAATGTTTTAAAATAGTTATATTGAAATTTTGTAAATTTGCAACAATAAAAATAGATAAAAATGGAAACTGTAAAAGCCAATATTCCCTCAAAAAGAATGTTTTATGTGAATGAAAATGGACAGATTTTTAACTATTTAAACAAACCTTTGAAAGGAAAGCCGAATCCAAAATCCCCAAGTCTTAAAACACTTGATTTTATGAATTTGGAAGGGAAACGTCAGGGAATTTCTTTTCAAAGAATCGTTTGGGACACCTTCAAGCCGGATGATAAGGTGCAAAAAAATGAAATCATTAAATTGAAAGACTCTAATGCGGAATATCCTCTTGCGCTTTCAAACCTTATTAAAATTTCTCGGACAGAAAACGTTAAATTGATTAACGAAATTAGGCTTAGCAAAGCGAAAAATAGGAAGAGTAAATAAAATTCAAAAATAGAGAGATTTTTCAACTCAATATTTAGTTTTAGAGTTTAATGTGCATCATTCAAAACACGACGACTGAAGATTTAGAATTTGTTTATTATTTATTTGATGAAGCAATACTTTATCAAAAAAGAAAAGGGTTTCCAGTTTGGAAAGGCTACGATAAAGAAGTTCTAAAATCTGATGTCGCCAATCAACTTCAATACAAAATCGTTCATGGAGTCGATATTTTATGTGTCTTTAGCATTTTTTTTCAGACTCCGTTATTTGGAGAGAACGTGAGCAAGGCGATGCCATTTATTTGCACAGAATTGTCGTGAATCCAAATTTTAAAGGGCAAAAACAATTCGAGAGAATTTTCGAATGGGCTAAAGAATACGCCAAAACTAACCATTTAAATTATGTAAGAATGGATACTTGGGGTGATAATCAAAATATAATTGACTACTACACCAGTTTTGGTTTTAGCTTTATTATTTAACTCCCGATACTGAGAAACTCGCTTCTCAACATAGAAACTTGTATTTGGCTATGCTTGAGTATAAAGTTTGATATTTAGAAAAGTTACACCAACCACACCTCAAAAACACTTCCATTTTTATCGCCGTTTCTGTGCGTAAGATATCCATTGTGGGCTTCCATAATACTTTTGGCGAGCGTTAAACCAATACCAGAACCATGAGGTCTTGTGGTGAAAAAGGGCATGAAAATTTTATCTTGAATGGTAGAATCTACACCTTCTCCCGAGTCTTCAACTTTGATGACGTGACGATTATTTTTCGTGAAATTTTCGATTGAAATTTCTTTGTTTTCGGAATCTTCAAGGGCGTGAATTGAATTGGTAATTAAATTAACCAAAACACGTTCAATCATTTTTTCATCTGCTGTAATATGGGTGTTTTGAAGTTTTGATTTGAGGGTTATTTTCTTGATTTCAAATTCGGTTTCGAAAATTTTTAAGACATTTTCGATGGTTTGTTTTAAATCAAACTGTTCTTTTCGTGGCTTTGGTAATTCGGCAACTTGTCTGTAACTATCAATGAAATGAAGTAATTGCTGAGATTTTGAATTCACAATTTTCAAACTGTCTTTCATTTCTTGCTGGTCATCACGGCTCATTTTTTCCTGTTCTGTAAGGTATTCCATATTGTGAATCAGTGAATTAACAGGCGTTAAAGTATTCAATAATTCATGCGAAATCACTTTCATCAAATTATTCCAAGCGAGTTTTTCTTTTCGTTCAATGATTTTTTGGACAGATTCTAAAGAAATAACACAAAAAATATGGTCAGGCGATGCAATTCTGGAGGTTCTGATGGAATATGATTCCTTGGAACCCTCTTTCAATGCGATATCAATAAAATCCTGATAATCATAATATTGGGTTTCTTCGATGAGTCGAAAAAAGTTTGGAGTTTTGGTTCTGTAAAATTCCCAATCGTTGTATTTAGGAACTTCTAAAATCTCTAAAAAAGCTTTATTACTGTAAAAAACAGACCAGTTTTCGGATTCAGAATTTTGCTGTAGAATGAGAAAGCCAATTTCCAATTTTCCTAAAATATCTTCATAAAGCTGTTTGTAGGAAGTTAAATTGAGGTTTTCCGATTTCCTTTGATAGTAGAGTTTTACAGCTTCGGATTTCAAAGGATTGGTTTTATCTTCTTTTGGGAAAAGGGTAAAATCTTTTTTAGAAATCGCAGTGATTATTTTTTCGGTTTCCGTAATTCGGTTATTGGTGACAAACCAAGCGATAATAATAAATGAAATCCCTAAAAGTGAAAACAGCACCGCCGAAACCAATTTCCCCGAAAGGTAAAAGTCATATCCCACAATAAACGAAGTGACGCTTAGTGTAATTAAAATCAACCATTGAAAAAGGATAGAAATTTTCATTTTTCAAATTTAAGGGTTACAATCCATATTTTTCCATTCTTCTGTAGAGCGAAGCCCGGGTCAATCCTAAGGCTTCCGACGCCAATGAAATATTCCCTTTGAATTTTTCCAAAGCGTCCTTTATTAGTTTTTCTTCCATTTCTTCTAAATTTAAGGAAGTAAATTTCTCTTTTGGAAGCGTCTCACTGAGTTGTAAGTGAAGCGTTTCATCTTCTGCTAAAATCACAGCACGTTCAATACAATGTTCGAGTTCACGGATGTTTCCAGGGAATTTGTATTGGGTAACTTCTTCAAAATTTTCAATCTTTAAATGTTCTTTTCCATATTTTTTACGGTATTTTTCAACAAAGAAATCGCAAAGGTTTTGTAAATCTTCTCGTCGTTCTCGCAAGGCTGGAATTTTAATTTCTACCGTATTAATTCTATAATACAAATCCTCTCGGAATCGACCCTCGGAAACCAGTTTCTTCAAATGAGCATTGGTCGCAAAAATGAATCGAATGTCCAAATGCCTTTCCTTGTTTTCGCCAATCCTTGTCAGTTTTTTGGTCTGAATCAATGTCAACAATTTCTGTTGAAGACTCGTTGAAAGATTTCCTATTTCGTCTAAAAAAACCGTTCCACCATTCGCACTTTCAATTTTACCAGGTTTATCGGTTTTAGCATCTGTAAAAGCACCTTTTGCATATCCAAATAATTCCGCTTCGAAGAGATTTTCAGAGAGAGAACCCAAATCTATATGAACAAACGGTTCATTTTTTCGGTTAGAATTTTTGTGAATGTATTCCGCTAAAACAAATTTTCCTGTTCCATTTTCACCTAAAAGCAGGAGATTGGCATCGGTAGGAGCAACTTTTTTTAGGGTTTTCATAATGGCTTGCATTTCGGAAGATTGCGTTTCCAAAAGGTAATCCGTCATTTGGTTCTGAAGATTTTCCCACTGCGATAACTTTTTATTTTTTCTGGAAATATCAACCGCAAGATTCACAGAAGCATACAATTTTTCATTATTCCAAGGTTTCAAAATAAAATCGGTCGCACCGCTTTTTAGTGCTTTTACCGCCAATTCTACTTCGCCATAAGCAGTCATCAAAATCACGGGAATATCAGGATTAACTTCCTTAATTTCATTCAGCCAGTACATACCTTCTTTTCCCTCTTCAAAGCCTCTTCGGAAATTCATATCCAAAAGAATGACGTCTATATTTTGGTCATTCATGTTCTGAATAATTTTGTTGGGAGTGCTTTCGGTAGTGACTTCCGTGAAGAATTTTTTGAGCCAGACCCTTGCCGAAAACAGAATATCTTCGTCGTCATCTACTATTAAAATGTGTGCATCTTTCTTTCTCATTGATTTTATTTAAATTCTAAAAATAGCGCGTTGTCATTGCGAATTTAGCGAAGCGAAATGAAGCAATCTCAAGAGATTCCTCCTTCGTCGGAATGACAAAGCGCAAATTTTATGTCATTTTTCATAATAATTGTTCAGTATTTTATTTGTTCTTTGTTCATTTCTGAACAATAAGTGTTCGTTTTCGGACATTTTTTAAGTGAATTAAATTTTTTATTTGCTAATTTTCAATGACTTATCGCATCATTAATTTCATGGCATATTTATCGTGTAATTAATTGTAAATCAGCAATCTGTAATGGATACGAAAATAGAAAAAAAACATTCAAAATTAAAATTTATTATCTGGGGCGTTTTGGTCTTAGTTTTTATAAGTGCCTCTTTAATGTATTTTTTGAAACAGAAAAAGACGTATAACATAAAAGCCGATGATGTCCAAATTACAGAAGTCAGCCATGGAAAATTTGAAGATATGTTGATGATTACCGCTCAAAACCAGTCACTTAATTCATCTTTGGTGCATGTTTTGGAGGGTGGTGCTGTCAAGGAAATTTATGGTGAAGATGGACAAATGGTGAGCAAAGGTCAGCCTTTGGCAAGGGTTTATAATCCGAACACTGAGTTTAATTATCTGAATCAGGAGACTGGAATTATGCAACAGATTTCGCAGATGAGAAATTCACTTTTGGAGCTGAAAAATCAAGAATTTTCACAAAATAAAGAGTTGTTGCAGGCACAAAATGATTATAACACCGCACTTCAAAATTTTAATATTCAGAAACGATTATTTGATGCTGAAATTGGTAAGAAAACGGATTATGACATGGCTTTGCAGAATTTGAACTATCAAAAACAAAGAAAATCTTTGACAGAGCAAGGCGTCAACATTGAAAATAAATCTCGAAATCAGCAAATTTCAGCTATTAATCAGTCTATCAATCAAATGCAAAAAGCCTTAGAAGTTTTGAAAAGCAATAAAAATAATTTTCTGATTTTAGCACCTGCTTCAGGGCGATTGTCGTCTTTTAATTTGTCTTTGGGACAGAATTTGGCAGGAGGCGAAAGCATCGGAAAAGTGGATTTGATGGACGGTTACAAATTGGTCGCAAAAGTAGATGAATACTACATCAACAAGCTTCAAATCGGGATAAATGGAAGTTTGGAGAATAACAATAAAAGCTTTGAGGTGATTATCACTAAAATTCTACCCGAAGTTAAAGACGGACAGTTTTCTGTAGAGCTCAATTTTGCAAGCGATAGTAAACCTGAAAATTTAAAAATCGGAATGACATTTGGTATCAAGTTGAAACTATCTCAAGACACACAAAGTCTGATGATTTCTAAGGGAAATTTTTACAAAGACACCTCTGGAAAATGGATATTTGTAGTCAACGGAAATAAGGCGGTTAAAAGAACCATTGAAATCGGTCGAGAAAATCCGATGTATTATGAGGTGACTTCAGGACTCAAAAAAGGCGAAAAAGTGATCACTTCCGACTACAGTGATTTCAAAAACTATGAAAATTTAAATTTAAAATAATAATGAAATCAAAATTGTGAATATAAGTTTAGAATCGAATATCTCACATCTCACATCTCACATCTCACATCTCATGTCTAAACATCTATTATCTGAAATTTAACATCTAACATCTCAAATCAAATGATAACAACAGAAAATCTTTCAAAAATCTATAGAACCGAAGAAGTAGAAACCACTGCTCTAAACAAAGTTTCCGTTAAAATTAATGATGGCGAATTTGTAGCAATTATGGGACCTTCAGGTTGTGGAAAATCAACTTTACTCAATATTTTAGGAATGCTCGACCAATCTTCGGGAGGTTCTTACAAGTTCCTGAATCAAGAAATTGTGGGGACTAACGAAAGAACCAAATCGAATCTGCGGAAAAAGAATATTGGCTTTATTTTTCAGAATTTCAATCTGATAGATGAACTTTCAGTTTACGAAAACATCGAACTTCCTTTGCTTTACAATGGTGTTCCATCTTCTGAAAGAAAACAGCGCGTAAATGAAATTATGGCCAAAATAAAAATTGACCACCGTGCGAAACATTATCCACAACAACTTTCTGGTGGTCAGCAACAACGTGTTGCCGTTGCAAGAGCTTTGGTTAACAAACCAAAATTAATATTAGCCGATGAACCTACAGGAAATCTCGATAGTAACAATGGAAACGAAGTCATGAATCTTTTGGCAGAACTTCACAGAGAAGGTTCAACCATTGTGATGGTGACGCACTCGGCTTATGATGCAGGTTTTGCGTCCCGAATTATCAATATGAAAGATGGCGAAGTCTTCAGCGAACAAATTGCAGACAAATCCAAAGACGTTTTTGAGAAAGCAAGTTCAGATACGAGAGCCGAGATTTGAGAGCCGAGATTTGAGAGCCGAGACACGAGACACGAGACGAATAAAGGAGTAAAGAACTAATCCCTATTACCTAAAACCTATGCTAAACAACTGGCTAAAAATTGCATTCATTAATTATAAGAACAATTGGCTTTCGACCCTTATTAATATTGTGGGTTTAAGTGTTGGACTTTGTATTTTTCTTTTGGTTTTCCTGAACTGGAATGACGAAAAATCCTACGAAAAATGGAATCCTAATCGAGACGATATTTACTTAATAGAGTATAAGAATTCCTCATTTGGTTATATGACGAGTTCCAGTTATCCGATGTTGTATGTTTCTAAAGAAAAATTCAAAGAAATAGAAGATTATGCAATTGGTGATATTTGGTATGGTCATAAACAGAAATTGAATGCCGGAAGTACATCTTGTTTCGTAGAGGCAGGAATGGGGACCAGTTCTTTTTTTGATTTTTTTCCACTTGAAAAAGTAGCAGGAAACTACAAAAATGCTTTGGATAGTGATAATCAGATTGCACTTTCTGAGGAAACTGCAAAAACTTTATTTGGCAAAAACTACAAAAATTGTATCGGTAAAACGGTGGTTCAAGATAATAACGATAAGTCTTATGTCGTTACCGCTATTTATAAATTTCCCGAGGGCAACTCGGTTTTTAAATCAGGATTTATTACAAAACCTGAAACGTTAGAACAAAATAAAGAGCAATGGACAAATTTTAGTTATGTAAGTTTTTTTAAAGTAAAGTCAGGCACTGATATGGGTGCTTTAGAAGCTAAATTGGGTAAATTACTACAAACGAATGAGAAAATTGCCGCTGAGAAATGGGGTGTTCCTTATAATGAAAAAGATAAATCTGAGGTTTTTTTGACTCCTGTCAGTCAAATGAAGTTAAATGCGAAGGGTTTTGGAATTGACAAGGGAGATAAGAAAACCCTGTTGATTTTATTGAGTTTATCTGGATTGATTTTGTTGCTTTCTGCTATTAATTTAATTAACCTAAAAACAGCCCAGTCTTCTCAAAGAGCCAAAGAAGTCGGTGTCAGAAAGGCTATTGGAAGTTCTAAAGGTCAATTGGTTTTCCAATTTTTAATGGAGACTTTAGTCATCTGCTTATTTTCATACTTTCTCGCCATGATGATGGTGGAAGTCTTATTACCTTCCTATAATAAATTTATAGGAAAAGAATTAACACTTAATCACTCAGAAATTTATGCTTATTCTGCTATCTTAATTACAGTATTGGCTTTGGTTTCAGGCATTATTCCTGCAATTTATCTTTCTAACTTTAAACCAATTAATACTTTGAAAGGTAATTTCTCTCGAAGCAATCATGGGACATGGCTGAGAAATACCATTCTGACTTTACAACTTATTATTTCATCGTTTTTCATTATCTCTTCATTAATCATTCATCAACAGGTTAATTACATGTTGGATAAAGATTTGGGATTTAATGGAGAACAAGCGATTCAAGTTAATATGAAAAAATTAGACTGGAAGCAGAATGATTATAATAGTAAAAAGTATCAACGATTAAAAAATGAGGTGAGAAATATAAGAGGAGTAACGGATATAACAGGCTCTGTACTTTCATTTGGGAACGGCTATACCAATATGTCATCTGTACAAAATGCTATCGATACCACCAAAACCATTCCCAGTGTTGGTTTAGGAGCTATAGAACCTAATTATTTTGATTTTTATAAAATTAAGTTTGTTTCTGGTCGTAATTTGAATCCTAAGTTGGCTTCAGATACTGCCTATGCATCTGTTGTTAATGAGACTTTCGCCAGAGATTTAGGTTACAATAATGAAACCATTTTAGGAAAGGAGTTCATTCCGGGCTGGGAAGAAAATAAGAAATATAAGGTGGTTGGAGTTGTAAAGGACTTTTATTATCAAGGCGTTAATGCGCCAATTTCACCCGTTGCCTTTTTTAACTACGATAGAAATTGGGCTAAGAATAACATGCATAATCTTCAAATAAAAATATCGAAAGATGATATTCCTGGAACGATCGAAAGAATTGAAAAATTCTGGAAAGAAAAAGCTGAACCTGGTTACCCTTTTGATTATCAGTTTGTCGATAAACAATTCGCTAAGACTTTTGAAAAATTTCAAAAACAAAAAACATTGTTTACCATTCTAAATGCCGTAGTCTTAATTGTTGCCTTGCTTGGTTTGTTTGCTTTATCGTCTTTATTAATTGAACAAAAGCTAAAAGACGTTGCCATCAAAAAAACATTGGGTGCTTCGGAGAAATTGATTGTATTTGATTTGACCAAACGATTTTTAATCATTGCTTCAATTGCAGTACTCATAAGTATTCCGATAAGTTATTATTTTATGAGTGAATGGCTAAAAGATTTCGCTTACCGAATCGAAATGCCTTGGTTACCTTATGTTTTAAGCTTTGTAATTCTTTTGATTTTGACTTTTGCAGTCGTTAGCATTAAGGCATACAGAGCGACCCAAGTGAACCTTGTTAAATATTTGAAATACGAATAAGATAGACACGAGATACAAGACTTGAGACACAAGATTAATAAATTGAAGAAATATCAATAAAAATATAGCATTGTCATCCTGAGCGCGTAACGAAGTGAAGCAGTCGAAGGATCTATTTGTTGAAACATTTAATTGTAGAATTTCAGGAGGTTAATAGATGTTTCGATTCCGCTTCGCTACACTCAACATGACAATATTGAATTTTTTTTGAGTTGACTTCGCTAACAACTATAAACCAATCCCTATGTTACACAACTGGCTGAAAATAGCATTTATCAATTATAAAAAGAATTGGCTTTCCACATTTATCAATGTGTTTGGACTCACGTTGGGTCTGACTGGATTTATGTTGATTCTTATGCATTGGAATGATGAAGAATCCTATGAAACTTGGAATCCTAAGAAAGAAAAAGTCTATTTTTTTCAAAAATACGACAATTCTGAGGGAAGATATTTTGGAAACATTTCACTACCGATTGCCTACTATTCCAAAGAAAAGATAAAGGAAATTGAAGATTACGCTTTGATTAGAGGATCAGGAACCGATAAAATTACGGTTGGAAATAAGTCTGTGTATGCAGATTATGGTGTTGCGGTTAACGAATTTTTTTTCAAAGCCTTTCCGTTTTCATTAAAGTTTGGGAATTATGATAATATCTTTAAAAACAAAAAAGATATTGCACTTTCTTCCGACATCAGTAAAAAAATATTCGGTCAAGAAGACCCTGTAGGAAAGACCATAAAATTGGGTGCAACGGAATATATCATCAAAGCAATTTATGATCTTCCGGAATCTAACAGCGATTTGAAACCTTTATTTGTAATTTTAAGTGATGATGTAGAAAAGGATAAGCAAGATATAAATCATCATTGGGGAAATTTTGGCTACGGATGTTTTTTTGTTTTAAAACCTGGAGCCGACCCAAAGATAGTACAAGAAAAAATAATGAACGAGGTGATTAAAATGGGAGCTAAAATTCAAGCTAAACAAAGTGGAGATAGCCGTGAAAAGTTTTTAGAAAAATTCGGTCCGAATAAAGTTTTATTAACTCGTGTTGATAAAATGAAACTTCATGCGGAAGCCTCATATTTTGGAAAAGGTGATTATAAAACCATTCTAATATTATTTTCACTTTCGGTTTTGATTTTGATTTTGTCCGCCATTAATTTTATTAATCTAAAAACTGCACAAGCCTCGCAACGAGCCAAAGAAGTAGGGGTAAGAAAAGCCATAGGAAGTTCCAAAACTGTACTAATTTTTCAGTTCCTCACCGAAACATTCATCCTTTGTATGGCGTCTTATATCTTGTCTTTGGTTCTTGTCGAGCTTTTATTACCCTCTTTCAATCAGTTCATGAATAGAACCATGAAACTCAACGATTGGACTATTTTCATGTATTCTTTTTTGATGGTTTTGGTTATTGCCTTTATTTCAGGGATTATTCCAGCGGTTTATCTTTCTAATTTCAAACCAATTAATACCCTTAAAGGTAATTTTTCTAGAAGTAAAAATGGGATTTGGCTTCGGAATACCATTTTGGCTCTTCAACTTGTGATTTCATCATTTTTCATTATTGGAAGTATGGTCGTTTCTCAGCAGGTCAAATATATGATGAATAAGGATTTGGGCTTTAATGGAAAACAAGTGCTTTTTATTGTATTTAACGAATATACACCAAAACCATGGTTAAAATATGAAAGGTTAAAAACCCAAATGATGGCGATTCCAGGTGTTGAAGAAATAACCTATGGTGAAGCTTCTCCTAACAGTGGGAGTGTCAGTTCTTCGAATATTGATTATCAAGACAAAAGTGTCAATGCGAGACATGGCGCGATGGATTATAATTATCTGCAGTTTTTAGGTGTTAAATTGAAGAAAGGGCGTTGGTTAGACTCTAATTTGACGTCAGATTCAACGAATGCTTTGATTGTCAACGAAGCATTTGTGAAAAAAATGGGATGGACAGACGAGCAAGCGTTACAATTGGAGGTAAGACCAGGGATAGATTCTATTGCTTACAAAATTGTGGGCGTTGTTAACGATTTTAATTTAAGTGGATTAAATGAAAAAGTAGAGCCTGTTACCTTTTTCCATTTCAGAACCACACCTTGGAAACGTCAGTACATGCAGAATATGCAGGTTAAGATCAGTTCCAATGATATTGCAGGAACGCAAGAAAGACTTAAAGAATTCTGGCAAACTAAAGCGGAATTAGGTTATCCTTTTACGTCCTACTTTTTGGATAAACATTTTGCAAAAACTTTTGAACGCTACCAGAAACAGCAAACATTGTTTACTATCCTAAATGCGGTTGTTTTAATTGTTGCGTTGCTTGGTTTATTTGCCTTGTCATCACTGTTGATTGAACAAAAACTAAAAGATGTCGCCATCAAAAAAACATTGGGAGCTTCCGAAAAATTGATTGTATTTGATTTGACCAAGCGATTTTTACTCATTGCTTCAATTGCTGTACTCATCAGTATTCCGATAAGTTATTATTTTATGAATGAATGGCTAAAAGATTTCGCTTACCGAATCGAAATGCCTTGGTTGCCTTATGTTTTAAGCTTTGTGATTTTACTGATTTTGACTTTTGCAGTCGTAAGTATAAAAGCATACCGAGCAACCCAAGTAAAACTTGTTAAATATTTGAAATACGAATAAGATAGACACGAGATTCGAGACACATGACACGAGATAAAAAAGGAAGATGAATAATTGAAAATTAAGAGCATTCTCAATCTTCAACTTTCAATTCTCAATTAATATAACCTAAGAAATGAAATACTTTTTCCTCATCTTTTTCGCTCAATTGTTTTATTCTCAGCAAGTCTGGGATTTGCCTCAATGTTTAGATTATGCGTTGAAGAATAGCCCTGAAATTCAGCAATCAACGATTAGTATTGATAAAAATCAGAGGAATGTACAATCTGCAAAGGGCATATTTTTGCCTTCGGTTGGTGCGGGAACTTCACATAGTTATAGTTTTGGTTCGACAATTAATCCAGAAACCAACCAAAGAGAGGGGCTTAATGTTCAATATGACCAAATGTATGCGCAAGCCAATGCGGATTTATTCAATTGGAAAAATGTTTTGAATTTAAAGTTATCCAAACTTCAAAAAGAAAGCTCAGAATATCGTTTGAAAACCGCTCAAAACAATCTGAAACTATTGGTTATTAATTTGTTTTTCCAGTATCAAGAAGCGCAATCTTGGGCTGAGGTTCTCAAAACTCAGATTTCGGGAATTGAAGACCAAATTCGGCAAACGGAAAAAGAAGTGGAAATAGGAGTTCGTGCGAAGAGTGATATTTACGACATCAAAGCCAATCTTGGAACCATGCAAGAGCAATATATTTCTGCCCAAAATTCGAAGAAATTGGCGAAAATCAATTTGCTTTCCGCAATGAATATCACTCGTGATACTTTAGATTTTAAAATGAAAGAAACCGAATTTTTACCAAAAGAACTCTTATCTTCCAACGATTTGGTGGAAGAATTGGTTAAAAATAATCCAGTATTTCAGACCGCTCAAAACGAACTGAAAGTTTACGAAAAGGAAATCAAAATAGCCCAATCTAATTATCTTCCCACTTTGTCAGGTCAATATCAATGGTCCACTTTTTATAGTAAAGTCTTGAATACAGATAACGTGACTCCATTTTCTGAGCAACTAAAGCAAAATAAAAATCAGCAATTATCTTTTGGACTTAATATTCCTATTTTTAATCAATTTCAGGTTAAAAATAGAGTTGAAATTGCCAAACTGAATAAGATTGATAATCAGTTAGAAAACCAAAAACAACTCAATGAACTTTACAAAACATTAAATACCATTGTGGCTCAATACGAGAACGCGATTGAGAAAAATAAAGCCTTACTTTCTAATTTTGAAAATCAGAAATTATCCTTTGAACGTTCCAGCGAAAAGTACAAAGAGGGATTGATGGATGCTTATACGTTCTTTGTGGTGCGAAACAACTGGTTACAAGCGAATTACAATTTAATTAAATCCAAATACGACGTCATGCAACAAAGTGAATTGTTGGAGGTTTTTAAAGAGAATTAAGATTTTCAAAAAAAGCACATGCAATAGTTCATCATTTTTAGAAGGTTTTCAGAATCATTTTTGTTTTATATTTGATATCAAAAACATCAATTAATGAATGAATTGTTTGCCTTGCGCAATACTTTGTGTGTATTTTTATTTTTGAGTTTCAACCTTGGTTTCTCGCAAAAAAACTGTGATGACCAACGCAAAATTCAAGTTTATGAAGGTGATATTGATGGTGTTGCCACAAGTATAGTGTATAAGGAAGGAAGTCCGGGTTTGGAAATCGGTCCGATTCCAAATATAAGTATTTACAAACGTGATTTGCCTTTTATTGTTTCAGGACATTTTGCTGACGAAAATTATGAAAAAAGCAAATTCGCCAAAGTTGATTTGTTTTCGGAATCCAATGAAAACGAAAAAACAACCTGGACATTCGAAAGAAAGAAATGTGCTTTAGAATATTACGATACGAGTAATCCAAAAAAGAAATACCTTTTTGAATTAAGTAAAACTCATAATTCATTTTTTGCACAAGACTCATCGTTGACCAAAACTTTCAAAATCAAAACGGAAGACGATGTTGTGGATCGTTGGGATATTAATAACGAATCTAATATTATTTGGAATAAAGACGAACCGTGGCTTAGTAAATTAGAATCAACATTTAGTGATCTTAAAGAAGATATCATTTTCAAAGATTCTATCAATTTGGGTGTTCTTGAGGAAGAAGGTTCATATAATCAGAGCGATTATTCAACTTCGACCTTGTATTATTTCACAGATCATATCATCGTTTTTGATAAGTTTGGAGATGTCTATATGGGAGGCGCTCACGGAATGCCACATCAAGATTATGCGACATATGATTTGGTTTCGGGAAAAGAGATCAAATTAGAAGATGTTGTTGATTTAGAAAAAGAGGATATGCTGAGTCTGTTGGCTTACTTCAAAGATGACAAATTTCAACAAGATGAAATGAGAATTTCTGATCCCGAATTTATAAGTGATTCCTATTGCTTTGAACCTTCGGGAATTAGATTTGTCTATCAACCATACGAACTTGCTGGATTTGCAGGGGGATTTATTGAGATTGAAGTTCCTTACGAAGCGATACGTTATTATAAAAAAGACGCGTGGATTTATCAAGATTTTGTTAAAGATAAAATTAAATATGATTCTTCAATTTCAAAAGAAGTTCATACTCCAGAAACGACTATAAAACAGTTTATCATTGCAGAGAACGCCAGAAATATTGAGAGGGTTTTGAGCCTTTATAGTGAAAACATTGCACTATATTGGAGCTATAAAAATCTGTCAAAACAGCAGCTAAGGGACTTATATGAGAGTTCTTGGAGAGATTCTTCCTACTCCAAAAATTACCTTAAAAATATCTCGAAAATTTCAGATCTTAAATTCAAAGTTGACGTCGATTTTTCATTTACACCTATCAATACCAAAGAATACAAGAGCGTCGAGTCAACGCTAATTTTTGAGTTGGATAACAACTTTAAAATTGTTAAAGTTTATCCTTCAAAATAATTTGGGAATAATCATTACTCTTGCTTTTTATCGTCTTTGTCTAACATATTCTGAAAAATTCTTTTCAATTTTTGAAAGGTGAACGAACTTACCAAAAGCAAGATTCCAAGGACAATGAAAGCGATAATTCTCGAAACTTGATCCATGCTCCAAACGTCAAAGGTGTATAGTTTAAGCATCATAATTACTATGAGGGCAAATCCTATTTTGTTGAGTTCGGAGTTGCTTTTTCTTAGTCCAAGATAGATGAAACCAATTCCCAACAAAGTCCATATAATGGGTAGATACAATCGACTGAAATCATCTAAAACAAACCAAATATTTTCTTCTTTTCTATTCGCAATTACATAGAGATTGTACAGTTCGAAACTGACAACAAAAGTCAGAACAAAAGCGGCAAACCAAAGCATTCGGTCTTTAAAATCAGTTGTGTTTGATTTAAAAAATAGTTGATACATTATTAATCCAAAAGGAATTAAGTATAGCAAATAAAATAAGTAGAAACTCAGTGAAACGCTTTGTGTTATAATAGCTTCTCCCATCATTGAAATTCCACTGATGACGATGAATAAACAAAGTAAAATTAGGATTCCTATTTTTTTATCCAATCGTTCAGACGCCAATTTTAACGAAATCAAATACAGTGCACTAATAAAGTAAATACTATAAAGGACAAGAATGACCAATTGTTTTGTGAAGTCTTGGTTTTGGAAAATGAAATACAGTTCCATAAAAATTGAAATGTAAAGCACTAAATATGAAACCGTAAAAAGAAAAGACCTTAATTGTTTATCAAGTGTTTTGATGAGGAAAAAGTCCAAAATACAAGAACCAAAAACAAACATTGAGGAAAGGAAAATCGGATTGAAAAATGAATTTTTAGGTGGTAAAATTTCATAGTGTCCAAAGGTGATGCATAACGCAATCAACGTCAAGCCAAAAAGTACGTAGAAACTTTGTTTAAAAATGGGTTTCTGTGTGATCGTCCACAAATAGAGTAGAAGTGTACTTTCAATCGCCCAAAAAATGGTGATAAAATGAACCTTGAATTGCAATGCAACTCCCAAAGAAACGAGGCTAACGAAAATTCCGATAAAGACCGAAAATGTAAACGAACTTTTTTTGAATCGAAAACTTTGGATCGCAAAAAATAAGTTTGGAATTGCAAAAATCAACGCAAGTACACTGTCAGGAATCAAATGAACTGATCTGTTGAGCCAAACCGAAAGCGGAATAAATACCAAATTAATCAACACCAGAAAGAAAAAATCCAACATGGATGTTTCTTTGTGTCGGAAATAATGTCTAAGTCCGAAAACATAAAATATTCCGTAAAATACCAATATGAAATACAGCGCGAGTTGTTGAGGTTTTTCGATTATCCAAATGGAAAGGTAAACGCTCGTCAATACAAAACAAATCCAACCCACACTTTTCCAGCTTCGAAGGAAAGTAATGAGTAACATTCCGAAATTGAGAACACAGATGTATCCGAACAAAAACGGGTAATTACTTTGTCCCGTAGAAATCATCAGTGGCGCTCCGAAACCTCCTAAAATGGCGAGAATAATTAAGACTTCCCGCTTCAGAAAATAGGCGAGTGCAACGGCAAGACAAGTAATGAAAAACAGGATTCCGAACGTGATATTTTGTGGAAAGAAATGATATTCCCGAAACGCAATCGTGATGGTAAAATAGAAAACCGAAATTCCGCCTCCACATAAAATCGAAGAAAAAACCGAATAATTTTTTCGAAGGTAATAGCCGATTCCAACCAAGATAACCCCTGCGAAAATTCCCAAAGAAACACGAAGACTTTCGCCAATCCAGTTTTGGTCAATCGCATATTTTACGAAATAGCCAATCCCTAAAACCAAAGTCAAAATTCCCAGAATACTTAGGAAATTCTGCTTGACAAATTCAATACTTTTATCGATGAAATTAGGTTGATAAACTTTGGGTTTTTGCTCTTGAACAAAGTCGGGAAGGTGAATTTCTGGTTGTGGATTTACTTCGGATTCAGAGATAATTTTGTGCTCTTCTTCAATCGGAGGTGCTTCGGAAAGTGGAGTAGTTGCCGAATTTAACTTTTGATTTAATTGATTGACTTTGTCTTTCAGTTCATCAAGTTGTTGGTTTTGTTGACGAAATTTTTTGTCGATATACGAATTGTAAACAAGCAAAAAAATAGCAACAACGACGATTCCCAAAACTTCCATAATATGTCTTTTTCAAACTTTAAATTTACCAAAATTTAATGAAAACAAATTATAAAGTACTTGATATATATTCTCAAATCACAAATGCCATCTATGGAAATCTGTGTCATCCGTGGTGAAAATCCTTTCAATTATTTCGATCCAAATTCTTTATCTTTACGGCAAAATTTTAATAAAATGATTGACTGGAAAATCGCAAAAGAATACGAAGATATTACCTATAAGAAATCAAATGGTGTAGCAAGAATTGCTTTTAATAGACCAGAAATTCGCAATGCTTTTCGTCCAAAGACGACTTCGGAATTGTATGATGCTTTTTATGATGTTTATGAAGATCCGTCCATTGGAGTTGTGATTCTTACAGGTGAAGGCCCAAGCCCAAAAGACGGAGGTCATGCTTTTTGTAGCGGTGGAGACCAGAAAGCTCGTGGTCATCAAGGTTACGTTGGAGATGATGGAAGACATAGATTGAATATTTTAGAAGTTCAGCGATTGATTCGTTTTATGCCAAAAGTGGTTATTGCTGCGGTTAATGGTTGGGCTGTTGGAGGAGGACATTCGCTTCATGTGGTTTGTGATTTGACTTTGGCAAGTGAAGAACACGCGATTTTCAAACAAACCGATGCAGATGTAACAAGCTTCGATGGTGGTTATGGTTCTGCATATTTGGCTAAAATGGTAGGTCAGAAAAAAGCGAGAGAAATTTTCTTTTTAGGTAGAAATTATTCGGCTCAAGAGGCGTTCGAAATGGGAATGGTTAACAAAGTCGTTCCTCATGCAGAATTAGAAGATACCGCTTACGAATGGGCGCAAGAAATCTTGGCAAAATCTCCAACCTCCATCAGAATGCTAAAATTTGCAATGAATCTTACCGATGATGGAATGGTGGGTCAACAAGTTTTTGCAGGAGAAGCAACTCGATTGGCTTATATGACGGACGAAGCTAAAGAAGGTCGTAACGCTTTCCTCGAAAAGCGTAAGCCCGATTTCGGTGAAGATCAGTGGATTTCTTAAAAATTAAAAACTCAACCTTGTTATAGATATTGCCTTAACAAGGTTTTTTATTATAATAATCATGCAGGAATTTCAAAACAATCCTATTCTCAAAAGCGATTTACCCGATTTTGAAAGCGTGGAATTAATGCCTATTTCAAGGAAATATTTAAAGGTAGTCATGTTCAATGTGGGGGTGATTGCTTTTATTTTGTTGTTGGCTTTTGGTGTTGCTTTTTTCATTTTCAGAGAAGAATTTGGGAATCGAGTAGGATACATTTTTGTCCTTTATGGAATTTTAGTTTCACTCATTTTTCTTAATCGTTATTTTGGTTTTTTTCAAAGAAAATATGCGATACGAGAACACGATGTGATTTATCATTATGGTTTGTTGAAACGAAATTTTTTGATAATTCCGTTCAATAGGATTCAACATGTTGCATTAGAGGAAGGTTGGTTTTCCAGAATTTTGGGACTGAAATCTATCTCGCTTTTCACAGCAAGTACACAAGATATGACGATACATGGTCTTCCCAAAGATACTGCAGAAAAGTTGAATCAAATGATTCTGAACAAAATCAAGGAAGAAGAACTTTCATCAGAAATTGAAGTCTCATCCCTGATATCAGATGAAGATGCTAAAGATGTTGAAGTTAGAACTTCACAACAAAATATAGAAGATGGAAAGTAACGCTTTTACATCACCACAAAGACAGTCCAAAATCGGGATTATCCTTTTGGCTATCATCAATTTTGGGAAGTTTCTTCGTGGTGCTTGGCCAGTATTTTTGCTGTATATTGTGAAGGGAGATGGTTTTCCGATTTGGATTGTTTATGTTTTGACAAGTGCGGTAGTTTTGTTTTTTATTATAAATTCTATTTTTCAGTATCGAAATTTCTCTTATTTCATTGATGTCAAGAACGGGAAATTTGTAATCAAAAAAGGAATTATCAATAAAAAGGAAATCGGAATTGAAAAGGATAAAATTCAGGAAGTTAATATTAATCAGCCCTTTATTCATCGACTTCTCAATATCTACGAATTGGAGATCGACAGTCCAGGAAGTGATGTCAAAGAGGTGAAAGTGAATGCTATTTCTTACAAAAATGCACAAGATATCAAAAAGTATCTTTTGGAGAATAATGAAGAACGGAAACCTTATTTTGATGAAAGTATTTTCTATGAAGAAGATGAGCCAGATACAACGCTTAAAGTTTCGTTGCTTTCATTAGTCCAATATGGTTTGACGGCCAATTATATTCAAAGTTTTTTCACCATTATTGGTTTTTTCTTCTACATCCGAGAAAGAGCATCGGAGTTTTTTGGTGGCTTGGTTTTAGAAGATTACGTTTTGGAGCAGGGCAATGTAGAAGAGAGGTTGCAATCACAGCAGTTTCAGGAATCGCTTGTTTTCATTATTTTATTCTCGGTTTTAGGTATTTTTATAATAGGAGTTTTGGTGAGTTTGGTATTGACCATCATCAAGTATTTCGGAATGAAAATTCAGAAAAAGAATAATCGACTTTCATTAGAGTATGGGCTGTTGAGTACGAAGAATGCGATCATTTCTAAGAGCAAAGTTCAGTTGATCTCTGAAAGTCAGAACTTTTTTCAAAAAAAGATGAATGTTTTTCTGTTGAAGTTCAAACAAATTGCCGAAAGCGAGCAAAAGAAAGGAGAGAAGAATGTTATTCCGGGTGTTAATTCGATGGAGAAAGATGATTTGATTCATTTCATTTGGAATAATTTGAGAAGCTTTCAGTTTTCTCTGAAACCTCATATCAGGAGATTGATTTTGCAAAGCGTCCTCTTGGTCGTATTCCCAATAATTATCAGTATTTTTGCACGTAATTTTGTAGGAGATTATTGGCTTTTGTCGATTTTGTATGCTGTTGTTGCTGAAGCTTTAATCGTACGTTCGTTCCTGAAAAATCGTTTGTATTATGATGAAAACTTTATTCAGGTTCGATCAGGGATTTGGGATATCAGCAAAGAAACAATGGCAATGGAAAAGGTTCAGGCGGTTAAAATTTCACAGTATATTTGGCAACGAAAATCCAATTTGGGTTCGGTTCAATTCTTTACTGCAGGAGGTTTTATTTCCTTTGGAACTGCAGATTTTTCAAAATTGAAAAAGCTCGTCAATTTCACCCTCTACAAAGTTGAAAGTTCAGTGAAAAACTGGATGTAAATTTTACAAATAATTATGATAGATTGGATAAAAGCAGCACGACTGCGTACTTTGCCGCTTTCATTGAGCGGAATTATTATGGGTTCTTTTATTGCAAGATGGCAACTGACTCAAGAAGGAAAATCTTGGGATGTTACAATTTTTGTTTTAGCACTTGTGGTAACCTTGTGCTACCAAATTCTGTCTAATTTTGCGAACGATTATGGAGATGGAGTCAAAGGGACGGATAACCTTAGAGCTAATGAAGCCGAGCAAAGAGCAGTAGTTTCTGGTAAAATTTCGGCTAAGCAAATGAAAAATGCCATGATGTTATTTGCGGTTTTATCACTGGTTTCAACGGTTGTACTTTTGTACAGAGCATTTTTTCCTGATTTTATTAAAGAATTTTGGACTTTTATCGGTCTCGGAATCGCCTGTATTTTGGCAGCGATTGGATATACAGTTGGGAAAAAACCTTACGGTTATCTCGGTTTGGGAGATATCATGGTTTTTATATTCTTTGGATTGGTTTCCGTAGGAGGAAGTTATTTTTTGTTCACTAGGACCTTTAATTGGGAGATTTTGTTGCCTGCAACTGCGATCGGAATGATGAGTGCAGCCGTTCTCAACCTTAATAATATGCGTGATATCGAAAGCGATAAATTATCTGGAAAAAAGACTTTAGCATTAAGATTAGGCTTCAAAAGTGCCATGATTTACGAAATGTTACTATTACAGTTGCCATTAATTTTAATTTTAGTATTTTTGGGATTGCAAGGTTTCTTTCAAAAAGGGAATTATTACGTTTTTATTGTAATGGTTTTACTTTTTCCATTGATGGCGATAAGAAGGAGGATTATGAATGTTAAAGAACCTCGAGAGCTCGACCCTTTTCTAAAGCAAGTCGGGATAATGACACTAATGATGAGCGTTTTGTTGGCTTTCGGATTGAATTATTTCAATTAGAAGGTTCGATAAAGCAAATTGGGAAAAAAGAATTTGATACTTCTGTATAGAGGCAGTATCCACTTTTGGGTGTGTTTTCTAATACAGAAGAATTATTTGTTGTATAACTTTTTCCAGAAAAAATATGGACTTAGGAACTAAATCAAGGTTTGAAAGTGGTGGATATTTCGTTTCGGATGAAATATACTCGGGTATTGAAGTGGACAAAATTATTCAAACTATTGGTGCCAAAGAATCACCAAAAGATACTTTTAGAAAAAACGAAGACCTTTTTGCAATAAGGCAATTTCACCTCGAAATTCCGGAAGTTTTACCGCTTGTTTTTAATGAAAAGTTCAAAGCATTGGTAAAGGAAGTTGCTGGTGAAGACTATTTTATAGTAAAGTCTATCTATTTTGACAAACCTCAAAAATCCAATTGGTTTGTTTCCTACCATCAAGATCTTACCATTTCTGTTAAAGATAAAATTGAATCAAAAGGTTATCAACATTGGACCACCAAATATCAGCAATATACAGTACAGCCTCCAATAGATATTTTGGAGAATGTAGTGACTTTTAGAATTCATTTGGATGAAACTACAGCTGAAAATGGAGCCTTAAAAGTTATTGAAAATTCGCATTCGAAAGGGATTTTTCGCCCAGAAAATATAGATTATACTTTTGAGAAGGAGGTGCTTTGCGAAGTTCCGAAAGGAGGGGTAATGTTAATGAAACCGTTGACACTTCACTCGTCTGGAAGGACGACTAACGGAAAGAGGCGTCGCGTTATCCATATCGAGATGTCTAATCAACAATTGGCAGAAGGTTTATCATGGAGCGAGAAAAATGTTGTGTTTCAGTAGAAGAAGTATGGAAATCAAGAAGTCGGAAAGTCATCATGATGAGGTATTAACGGAGGTAGCCGTAGCTTCTAAAAAGTTTTGGAATTATCCTGAAGAATGGATGCAGCTTTGGAAAAGTGATTTGGAAGTAACCAAGGAATTTATTGATACGAATCAAGTTTTTCACTTGACGGATGAAGGAGGCAGGATTGTGGGGTTTTACGCTTTTTTGACGGAGGAAGATCATGTTGTTTTGGATTCTATGTTTGTGCGTCCTGACAATATTGGGAAGGGATTTGGAAAGCTATTGATGAATGATTTTTTAGAAAGGGTGAATGGTGTAGGAGTCGAATATATTAGATTAGAATCAGATCCCAATTCGGAAATGTTTTACAAAAATTTTGGTTTCGAAACGGTGGAAATGTTGACTTCAACTTCCATCGAAAATCGTGAGATTCCAGTAATGATTAAAAGGTTGTGAAAAAGTTAGTTTTCCTTTTTTTGTTTTTGTCATTTAAGTTAGTTTTTGGCTGTCTTAACTACTATATTGTTGGAACAGATATTCATGGTAATAAAATAGAGACTTTAGAAGAGGAAATTCATTATTTGCAAGGGTTATCTATCAATACAATTGATTTAGAAAGTCATCGTAGATTGGCTGATGACTATTTAAGCAAGTATGAGAAATCTAAGAATTTTGCTGATGGTCTTAATTATGCAACAGCTTTGGTTTACCTTGGAGAAGTTGAAAAGGCTAAAAATATCTTTGTTGATTTGGAAAAATTAAGTCCAGGAATGTATGAAACCGCCTCTAATCTGGGAACTGCATACGAGCTTTTGGGAGATAACCAAAATGCTTTATGGTGGATTAAAGAAGCATTAAATCGCAATAAAGAATCGCATCACGGTTCCGAATGGATTCACGTGAAGATTTTGGAAAGAAAGTTAGGAGTCAATAAAGATCGAAATATTTTAGGGGTTGATTTTGGCAACGATCTTATCCCTAAAACGAGTTTTTCGAAAGAAGAATTATCAACTTTTATAGCTGACCTTAATTATCAGTTGTCGGAGAGAACACAATTTGTAAAACCGCAAGAAGAGATTGTAGGAAGTCTCTATTTTGATTTTGGTAATGCTTTGGCTCTTGAATCTAATATTGAAAAAGCTTTAGAAGCTTACCAATTATCTAAGCAATATGGTTTTCGTAGTGAATTGATGGATAGTAGGATAGCTTACTTTCAAGAATTAGTAAAAAAGAATAAAGATTCTGGTAAAAGATTAGATCAATCCGATAAGGATGAAGAACGAATATATGATTATGCACTGATGGCGGGTGAAATTGCCGTTCTCTTTATAGTTATTGGAGTTCTGTTTTGGTTAATAAAAAAGTCGAATAATAAATATCGCAAGAAATGAAAATTAAATTTTTAGGACAAAACTGTTTTTTGTTCACTTATAATGGAAAAAATATTCTGTCAGACCCTTTTTATAATTTTCAAAAAGAGCAGTCTGGATTCGATATAAAAGCGCAGCCAATTGATTATATTTTGATTACTCATGCGCACGGCGACCATACCGCAGACGTTAGGGAAGTGTTGGAGCATCATCCTAATGCTCAAATAATTGCACAACCAGAAATTTGTGGGTATTTTGGTCATGATAAGAACATTGACATCAATTTTGGAGGGTCGGCAAAATTTGATGATATAAAGATTTCGATGCTCCCGGCCTCTCACACTTCAAGTTTCCCAGATGGAACTTATGGTGGAGAACCTTGCGGATATATGTTTCGTATACCAGGAAAAAACATTTACTTTGCAGGAGATACAGGAGTAATGGCAGACATGGCTTATTTCGGAAAGTTATTTGGTCCAATTGATTGGTCAATTCTTCCGATAGGTTCACATTATACGATGTGTGCTAATAAGGCAAGTTTTGCTGCAGCTGAATTGTTGAATTGTAATAAAGTGATAGGGTGTCACTTTGATACTTTTCCACCGATTGCGATTAATCATAAAAAAACACAAGAGATTTTTCGTGACCGAGGTATTGACTTAGTTTTACCTCAGTTAGGACAAGAATTAGAAGTGTAATTTAAAATGAAATTGTGTAACAAAAAATGAGAAAGCAAGATGTATCACAGTAAAAAAGAAGAGTGGAGAGAGTATCCGTTGGATTATGAGCATGAAGGAAATTTTCGATTGATGATTTCTAATCATGGTAGAGTCATGTCCTATAATGGGCTTTATCCAGAGGGTAATTTAACCAAAGGCGGTTTGCAAGGTGGTTATAACATTATCAGGATTAAGTTGTTTAAAAAGAGGACAGAAGCTGATGCTAAGAAGATTGAAGATTTGCAAAAAGAAATCGATGCTCTTGGTGCAAAAGTAAAGAGTTTGGGCTTCAAGGAAGCTGATTTGCAAGAGAAAAAAATTCTGCGACAAGAACGAGATGAGTTAATCCAGAAAAGAAAAAAGCTTAACATCAAAGTCAATAACAAAAGATGTATTAATCTGGCAATATTGATTCATAAGGCGGTAGCTCAATTATTTTTGGAGACTCCAATCGACCCAGAAAAGAAATTTGTTATCCATAAGGATTATGATAAGTCACATAATCATGTTGATAATCTTGCTTGGGCAAGTCGTGAAGATTTGAAGGTACGATATGCAAATCACCCGAAAAATATTTTGGCTAAGTTCAAAAGAAATTTCATGGGGGACGAGTACAAGCCTAATGTAAGAGCAACCAAATTATCAGAAACGGATGTTCTGACCATTAAAAAAAGACTAAAAAAAGGGTATACCTTAAAACGATTAGCAAAACAATTTGGAGTTTCGGACATGCAAATTCACCGTATCAAGACGGGAGAAAATTGGAGTCACATTAGATTGTTGGAGGATATAATCGAAGAAAAAAATAAATAAAAAATGGCAAGCTACCTAAATCACACCGCTACAACCGATTACCTTTGCTGCGTTCCCACCCTGGAGGATTCTCAGGAGCTGGTTGTTTAGGACTTGCCGGTGCAAAGATACAGTCATTAATTCAAAATTCAAAATTCAAAATTCAAAATATTTTTATAAAAAATGCCTAAAAACGTATACTCCATTGGTTTTGTTATGTTTATCACTATTATGATTCTCTTTTTTGTGATGAATATTTTTTTTAGAGATGTAGATTATTACACTCATTCGGTCATGATAAGTGCATTTCTGCTTCCTTTAATTTTCGCCATTGGAGCTTATGTTTCCGTTAATTCTTTGGCTAAGTCCAAGCGATTTTTGGGTTTCAAAGAAGTCTATGGAAGGGCATTTATGCCGATGTTTGTGGCTGGATTGCTGTCGGTAGGGTCGATATTTATTTATATCAATTTTGTAGATAAAGAAACCAAAGATTTGTTGAACTATCAATACATCGAAAGCTATAGAAACAACTTGAAAGACGAGTATTCGCAGGCCAAAAAGATGGTTAAACCTAATTCACCAGAAATGACGGATTTGGAAAAGAAATATGCTGAAGGAAAGATGAGAATCGCTGAAAAAGAAAAGAAAAATGAAGATATGTTTTCTTCAAAATACTTTACTTACATCTTTGCAGGTTATTGCGCTTACTTTTTGATTTTGTCTTTGTTTTTTGGAAGTTTCTTCCGTTCGAGGACAATTTCGTAGTGCAAAAATCATAATCAATATCAAGGCTGAAAATAAATTTTTTCAGCCTTTTTTATTTAATTATTTGAGATGCAATTGAGGACAACTTTTCAGAGTTTTTGTTTGTACGTGGTGATTTTTGAATTAATATATGGGATTTTCTTATCTCTACAGAAAATCATACGAAATTTCGGCTTCATCAGGTTTTATTTTTGTCTTAAAAAAAGTAACTTTGAAACTTCAATTTTCAAACATATATCTTGAATAACCTTAACTTATCTATAGTCATTCCTTTGCTCAACGAAGAAGAGTCGTTGGAGGAATTATTCTCACGTATTGACAAAGTATGCAAATCTGAAAATTTAAGCTACGAAATTTGGTTTATTGATGACGGAAGTACTGATTTGTCTTGGTCAATCATCGAAAATATGAGAGTGCAACATCCTCAAGTTCATGGGATTAAATTTTCTCGCAATTATGGCAAATCGCAGGCACTTCACGCTGCTTTCGAACGCACGAATGGTGATGTAGTGATAACTATGGATGCGGATTTGCAGGATTTTCCTGAGGAAATTCCAGAATTATATGCGATGGTGAAGGAAGGAAATTATGATATTGTTTCTGGTTGGAAGAAGAAACGTTACGATAACGTAATGACCAAAAATATACCTTCCAAGTTGTTTAATGCAGCGGCGAGAAAGGTTTCGGGCGTTTATTTGCATGACTTCAACTGTGGATTGAAGGCTTACAAAAGGCAGGTCGTGAAATCTGTTGATGTCTATGGAGATATGCATCGTTACATACCCGTTTTGGCTGCTAATGCAGGATTCCGAAATATTACTGAGAAACCAGTTCAACATCAAGCGCGACCTTACGGAAGCTCGAAATTTGGAACCGAAAGATTCGTGAGAGGCTTTTTGGACTTGGTGACGCTTTGGTTTGTAAGCCGATTTGGAGGTCGTCCAATGCATTTTTTTGGCGCAGTTGGAACATTGATGTTTATTTTTGGGTTTTTGTCAGCGCTTTGGTTGGGAATTTCAAAGTTGATAGATGTCTATTACCATAAAATTTATGGAAATCTCATTGCCGAAAACCCTTGGTTTTTTATAGCGTTAACGACTATGATTTTGGGAACACTACTTTTTGTAGCAGGTTTCCTGGGAGAATTGATTATTAGAACTAATCGTGAGCATAAGAACTATCATATTGAGGAGGTGATTTAATTTTTTTTGTTGTGAAAATTTTAAAATACGTTTTTTTTCTGATTGTTACTCAATATAGTTTTGCACAAAGTTCATATCGTAATGAAGATATTATTAGTGGGGAAGTGACTGTCAATAACAAACCTGAAACTAATTTCAAAGTATTTCTTTTTAAGTCAAAAAGAAAACCAGAGAATTCAATCTTAAAGTATGATAGCAAAGGTCAGTCAAGTCACTTTAATATTGTTTTGTCGCCGATAGAATTAAGATTTTATAAATTTTTGGAAATAACTACTTTGAATGGATATAAGACATTTAAAATTTCTTCACTTTCTCGGAAAAAAAAGTTAAAGCAAGATTCTGAAGATCAATTAAAGATAGATATAGAATACATTAAAATCAGACCCGATACGACTAATTTTAAAATGATTGAGAAACCAGCAATCTATTTGTATCCAGAGAAAGAAACCGAAATTGTTGTTAAACACGAATTTTCAGGAAAAATTCTTACAACATATCCTGCTTACAACAATGGTTGGGAAGTGATTGCGCAACCAAACGGGATGTTGCTCAACAAAGTTGACCAACGAAATTACTCATATCTTTTTTGGGATGGTTCTTACCATTTTCCAAAATCGCATTATGCATACAAAGAAGGATTTTATGTAGAGAAAAATGATTATACGAGATTTCTGCAAGAAAAGTTAGAATCTATTGGTCTTAACATTACAGAAATAAATGATTTTGTCGTGTATTGGCTTCCTAAGCTCAATCAGTATGAAAGGGTATTTATACATTTTAGAATTAATGATAATATCTATCATACTTCGATACTTGACATTTCCCCAATGCCAGATACAATGATTCGGGTTTTTATGGAATTTGGCCGGGTAAATGAAAATTTCCAAACTCTTCCATCTCAAGTTTTGCCAAAATTTAGAAGAGAAAAATTTGTTGTTGTAGAATGGGGTGGGAGCGAGATTAACTCTGATTTACTAAAATAAATATGAAAAGAATACAATTTTTAATACTGATTTTAATTGTGGTTTCCTGTGGAAAAATAAAACCAAAAGGTGATGTTGTTCACAAAAAAGTAGAGATTCAGGATGTTTCGGAAATCGAATTAGAGGGGAAGTTTCGAGCTTTTTGGATAAAAAGTGATAGCAATTTTGTAGATATCGAGACTTACAGCAATATTGCAAATAACCTTGATGTCGATTTTTCTGGAAAAAAGCTGTCAATTACAGAAGGTCGCCCCACAGAAAATGTGGATTTCTACAGCGTGACTATCTATTCGAAATCTAGTCCATCAAAAATTTCCATTTCTGATTCGGTGGAGCTCAATATTTCCGGTGAAATTAATACCGATAATTTTCGTCTTAATTTAAAAAATAATGGTAAATTTATAGGTGCTGTCAAGACCAAGAAAGCGGAAGTGGACATGCTGAATACAAGTCTTGCTAACTTCAGAGGATTTACCAATAATGCAACACTTAAGATTTCAGATACAGCCAATATTATTGCGACCTATTGGACAATTGATGACTTAATGTTGGATGCAAAAAACGGAACATACACCGAAATTAATGTAGAAGATTCTCTGAAGGGAAATGTTAGAAACACTGCAAAACTACTCTATTATGGAGACCCAGTTCGGGATTTCAAAATAGAGAAAACGGCAACAGTCAATAATAAAAAGTTAAATTAAGCATAGTCATAACTACTAATTGTTAATATAATGGAAGTAGAATATAATGCAGATAGTATCCAATCATTAGATTCTCAAACGCATATCTATCTTCGTCCTAATTTATATTTTCAAGAAATTTATGACGAAGGTAGTCTTAATAGTTTGGCAATAGAAGTACTTTGTCATGCTTTTGATGAGTATTTTGACGATAAATGTTCCTTGGTTAAACTTGAAGTTGCTGAAGATTATTTGAAATTAACATACAATGCGAGAATGTCTTTGGAATTATCGTATGAATCATACGTCGCTGAAAATATTTTGACAAAAATTGGTGCCTGCAGAAATGAAAAGAAGCATTTGGAAGTAGGAGAAGAGTTTTGTCAACTTGGTATTGCAACAGTCAATATAGGGTGCGAGAAATGTTTGCTTACGACCGTTGATAATGGAAAGATCGGTAAATTTCATTTTAGCAAAGGATATACTATTGAAAGAAATGTTGAATCTTTAGATAATAAAATCGAAGATTACACAGAACTATTAATGTATCCTAGTAAAGAACTTTTTAACGATTTGAAATTTGATTTTCAATTATTACAAAAAACCATTTGACTTTAGGGTAAGACTGCCTAATTTGCAGTTTGAGTTATCTGAAATGAACTGAATTTAAACATAGATGAGGTTTTGGAGTAATTATTCTAAAAGTTCATTTATAAACCATAAGAAAAAAATAAAAAAATATGACAACCTTAGACAAAGCAAAACTCTGGCTTACAGAAACATTTGACGAAGAAACACGTAATGCGGTCCAAATGCTAATTGACAGCAATTCGCCTGATTTAGAAGATTCATTTTATAGAGAATTAGAATTCGGAACAGGCGGAATGCGTGGTATCATGGGTGTAGGAACCAATAGACTTAACAAATATACTTTGGGACAAGCCACTCAGGGTTTAGCCAATTATCTACTTCAGCAATTTCCAGGTGAGGAAATCAAAGTAGCCATTGCTTATGATGTTAGAAATAACTCAAAAGAATTTGGGAAAATTTGTGCTGATGTTCTTACTGCGAATGGTATCAAGGTTTTGCTTTTCAAGAATCACAGACCAACTCCAGAATTGTCTTTCACGGTGAGAAACAAAAAATGTAATGCGGGAATTGTTTTGACCGCATCTCATAATCCACCAGAATATAACGGTTACAAAGTATATTGGAATGACGGAGCACAAGTTGTACCTCCTAATGACGAAAATATCATTAAGGAAGTTTATGCTACGGCTTTTGATAAAATCAAATTCGAAGGTAACGACGATCTAATCGAATGGGTAGGAGAAGACCAAGACGAAGTCTATATCGACGCTTGTATCGAGAATTCTTTGTATCAAAAGGATAAAATTGGTTATGATAACCTTAATATTGTTTTTACTTCCATTCATGGGACTACTTATACAACTGTCCCAAGAGCTTTGGAGAAAGCGGGTTTCAAGAAAATTGATTTAGTTAAGGAACAGATGATTCCGAGTGGAAATTTCCCAACTGTGGAAAGTCCGAATCCAGAAGAGCCTGCAGCTTTAGGTATGGCGATTGACTTAGCTAATATTACGAATGGAGATATCGTTATTGGTACTGACCCAGATGGTGACCGTCTTGGAATTGCAGTTAGAAATTTGAAAGGTGAAATTCAGCTTCTTAACGGTAATCAATGTAACACCATTTTGACCTATTACATCCTTGACCAATGGAAAAAAGCGGGAAGAATTACAGGAAAAGAATTTATTGGTTCTACAATTGTGACTTCTGATGTATTTTTTGATGTTGCAGAAAAATTTGGAGTAGATTGCAAAGTAGGGTTAACAGGCTTCAAATGGATTGGAAAAATGATTCGTGATTTCGAAGGAAAGGAAAAATTTGTTTGTGGAGGAGAAGAAAGTTTCGGTTTTATGACTGGTGATTTTGTTCGAGACAAAGATTCTTGCGGAAGTATTCTTTTGGCTTGTGAAATTGCAGCTTGGTGCAAAGCGAATGGAAGCAGTATTTTCCAATACTTAATCGATATCTACAAAGAAATCGGAATGTATTATGAGGGATTAATTAATGTGACTAAAAAGGGAAGAAGTGGAGCTGAAGAAATTCAACAAATGATGAAGGATTTCCGTGAAAATCCACCAAAAGAGATTGCAGGAAGCTTAGTTGAAGAAGTGAAGGATTTCAAAGAGCAAACTTGTCTTGTGGTTTCTAAAGGAGAGAAAAAGGTGATGGACGATATTCCACAGTCCAATGTATTAATCTACTACACACAAGATGGAACCAAAGTCTGCGTTCGTCCTTCTGGTACAGAACCAAAAATTAAATTCTATGTTTCCGTAAGAGATAGAATTGAATCTAACCAAGATTTCGAAGATAGATTGGTGAGCTTACAAGCAAAAATCGATAGAGTAAAAGTAGACCTTCATCTGTAGGTAGCTCTTAATATTTAATAAAAAAGCGTCATTGAGATTAGTTTCTTGATGACGCTTTTCTTTTTCAAACGTTCAGTATTTCAATTTATAATCTTTAAATTTGCATACGCAAAATTTAATTTAAACAAATAATATATCGTGAAAGTTTCAAAACTTGCCTCAAATCTCATTGGTTCAGAAATCGTTAAAATCGGAAATGAAGTCAATGACCTTAAAGCTAAAGGTGCACAGATTGCCAATCTTACCATTGGTGACCTTAATTCTAATATTTATCCAATTCCTACCAAATTAAAACAGGAAATCATTAAAGCTTACGACGAGAACCATACCAATTATCCACCTGCAAATGGACTATTGTCTCTAAGAAAAGCTGTTGTAGCGGATTTGAAATCTCGTTGGAATCTGGATTACACCACTGATGAAGTTTTGATTACAGCAGGATCGAGGCCGTTGATCTACGCAACTTACAAAACGATTGTTGATGAGGGCGATAAAGTGATCTTCCCAATTCCTTCATGGAACAATAATCACTATTCCTATTTGACTTCAGCTCAAAGAATCGAGATTGAAGCGACTCAAGAAAATAATTTTCTTCCAACAGCGGAAGATTTAAGACCTCATATTTCTGGTGCAGTGTTAGTGGCTTTGTGTTCACCACTTAATCCAACAGGAACAATGTTCACCAAAGAACAACTTTCTGAAATTTGCGAAATGATTTTGGAAGAAAACAAGAGAAGAGGTGACGATGAGAAACCTTTGTACTTGATGTATGACCAAATATATGCTAATCTTACTTTTGGTGCAGAACATTATAATCCAGTTTCCTTGTATCCAGAACTGAAGGAATATACCTTATATATTGATGGAATTTCCAAATGTCTTGCTGCAACTGGTGTTAGAGTAGGATGGGGCTTTGGTCCACAATTGATTATTGACAAAATGAAGGCTTTGCTCACTCACGTTGGCGCTTGGGCTCCAAAACCAGAGCAAGTAGCAACTGGAGTTTATTTTGAAGACCAAGAAGAGATGAATCATTTTGTTGATGCTTTCAAAGATAGATTGTACAACAGCTTAGAAGTTCTTCATAACGGAATTCAAAACATGAAAAATAATGGTTTCGCAGTTGAAAGTATTCAGCCAATGGGAGCCATGTATCTAACAATCAAATTGGATTATATTGGTAAGACTAAACCAGATGGATCAAAAATTGAGAACTCTTCAGATTTAGTATTTTACTTAATTCAAGATGCGGGCGTCGCCTTAGTGCCGTTTTCAGCTTTTGGTAATTCTCGTGAAATGCCTTGGTTCCGTGCTTCTGTTGGTGGATTGTCGGTGGATGAAATCAAAGAACTTTTCCCACGTTTGGAGAAATCGCTTTCAAGTTTATCGTAAAGTTGGCTTATTATCTTTTGCGATTAGAACTTTTGAAGTGTTTAATCATAAAAAGATAGCAAGCAACTCGCAACTCAAAACCAGAAATTTATATTTAAATGAAGATAATTGCAGTTATCCCGGCAAGATATCAGGCTACTCGTTTTCCAGCTAAATTAATGCAGATTTTGGGTGATAAAACGGTTATTGCCACCACCTACCAAAATGTTGTTGAAACTGGACTTTTTGAAGATGTTTTCGTAGCTACTGATTCTTCGATTATTTTTGATGAAATTATCAATAACGGAGGAAAAGCAGTAATGACGGGAGAACATGAGACAGGAAGTGACCGTATTGCCGAAGCCGTTCGCAATATTGATTGTAATATTGTCATTAATGTCCAAGGCGATGAACCTTTTCTGAAATCAGAGCCTTTGAAGCAACTCATAGAGGTATTTCATCAAGATGTTAAAAACGAAATTTCCTTAGCTTCATTGAAGATTAGATTACGTGATTTGGAGGAAGTAGAAAATCCCAATAATGTCAAAGTGATTACTGATCTTAGTGATTTCGCGATGTATTTCAGTCGTTCTGTAATTCCGTTTCATAGGGAGCAATCTTTGGAAGCTGAGTATTATAAGCACATTGGAGTCTATGCATTTCGAAAGGAAGCTTTGTTGAAATTCACAGAATTAGAAATGTCACCTTTCGAAAAATTAGAGAAAATTGAAGCGATTCGCTATCTCGAAAATGGAATGAAAATCAAAATGATTGAAACCGATTTCGTTGGGGTAGGAATAGATGTTCCTGAAGATTTGGAGAAAGCTCGCATATTGCTTCAAGAAGGTAAATAGTGCGGTGTTTAAAGCTTTTTTATAAAAAAATAGAAAAGCCTATATTTGAGAATTGTATTATTGAAAGATGAAAAGAATATATTTAGTTTTATTTCTTGTCTTGACAAGCTTTGCATTTGGTCAGACAGCAAAAGAAATTATCAGTAAAAATATTGTGTTGACAGGAGGTTTAACCAATTGGAAATTGTTGAACTCGGTGTCGTTGCAGGGGAAATTGATTTTAGGAATCAAAGATGAGTACCCTATTAAGATTTTTCAAGAACGTCCTAACCTTACAAAAACATCCATTGTTATTGGTAAGAAGGAAACTGCAATTGAAGGATACGATGGAAAGAAAGGTTACGCCATGAATTACACTATCAATAAAATGGAAACCTATAACGAATACAATCCGGAAAGTTTCGATAATGATTTTATTGATTTTGAAAACAAAGGATTTACCGCCCAATTGTTAGGAAAGGAAAATGTAGGTCAAAATGTTTGCTACAAAGTTCAACTAACGAAAAATGTTAACAAAACGGTCTACTACTTTGATGTAAAAAGCTATATGTTACTCAAGGAGGTGAAAAAGGACGAGACCCTTGTTTATTCGGATTACAAAAAGGTTGGGAATTTGATGTTTGCTTTCAAGATAGAAGGAACAAGTCCTGCTAAAGATCAGGATTTTGTAATGTTGATTAATAAGATTGAAACCAACAAAGTTTTCCCAAACGGAACTTTTAAATTTTAAAGAAAAATGAAACGTATATTTATTTTTTTACTGGCAATAGGTGCTTTTTTGAAGAGCTGTACTGGTCAAAAACAGGAAGTAACCTCCGAGAATAATAAGGAAACAATGGCAAAATCTATTTTTGATTACAAGGTTGAATCTTTGGATGGAGGTGAGATTAATTTCGCTGATTTCAAAGGCAAGAAGATTTTGATTGTTAATACCGCTTCAGAATGTGGTTTTACACCTCAATATGCGGATATGGAGAAGCTTTACGAGCAATACAAAGACAAATTGGTTATCGTAGGTTTTCCAGCAAATAACTTTGGAGGGCAAGAACCAGGAACCAATAATGAGATTGGAACTTTTTGTCAGAAGAATTATGGTGTTACCTTTCCGATGGCGGCGAAAGTTTCGGTGAAGGGAGATGATATTGCGCCAATTTTTAAGTATTTGACTCAGAAAGAATTGAATGGTGTAAAAAGCACGAGTATTTTGTGGAATTTTACCAAGTTTCTTTTGGATGAAGACGGAAAGTTAATAGACTCTTTCGTGAGTACAACAAAACCGACAAGTAGCGCAATTACCAAATATTTACAATAGATTTTTTTTGAAGAATATTGAACCTCCTTTTTTACGGGAGGTTTTTTTATTGTGTGCTAGGTCAAAAAAAGAAAAACCTCCGAAATTAATCGGAGGTAAAAACTAATAACCATGAAAACTCAAATTAAACATGAGAATCTAAGAATAAGTTAGCAACATGCGTGCCAAACTTTCGATTTTCTTTTTCTGTAGAATTTTCGGTGACAAATATAAAAAATAAATTTGTAATTTTGCAATTATAAATTATTATTTTATGTTAAACAACATTACGTTCACGATGATTAAGCCCGATGCTGTAGAAGCTGGTCATATCGGTGCTATTTTAGGGAAAATTTCTGAAGCAGGTTTTGGAATTAAAGCGTTAAAACTTACACAGTTAACGATTGATGATGCAAAGAAGTTTTACGAAATTCACAAAGAAAGACCATTTTACATGGAGTTGGTAGAATTTATGAGTAGAGGTCCAATTGTGGCAGCTGTTTTGGAGAAAGACAATGCTGTTGAGGACTTTAGAACTCTAATTGGAGCTACTAATCCCGCTGAGGCAGCTGAGGGAACTATAAGAAAAATGTTTGCAAAATCTGTTGGAGAAAATGCGGTTCATGGTTCTGATTCTAATGAAAATGCTTTAATCGAGGCGCAATTCCATTTTTCTGGAAGAGAAATTTTCTAAGAGAATTAACTTTTACAGATTTGAAAAATATATATTTTTCAAAAATATCAAACTCCCTTTCACAGGGAGTTTTTTTATGGATGTTAATTGAAGTAGTAGTTAGGCCTTTTTTTGAAATGAATTGTTGCTCTAACAATGATTGAAAATAAATATACAACACCCAGTAATTTGTGCTTTTTTGATTTCATTCTTTTAGTGTATAATTATGGGTTGAAAGCCTGCAATTACCTGCGAATACTAGTGGTTGATTGTGGCTTGATAAAAGTTTCAGATTTTTTCATTATTTTTATTATATTTGAGAATAAAAAGTAGTATTCATGAAAAAATCTTTATTATTATCGTTGTTTTTTAGTTTTGCTTTATTTTACTCTCAATCGGTGGGTGATACTATTAAAGTAAAAGCATTTAATTATAATAGTGCGACAAGGGATACTTTGGTTATGTTTCCAAATAATCCAAGTTTGACCTACGAAAAGATATTATTGAAGTACAGCATGCGTTGTAAAGATGGTTTGGTTTCAACGGGGACCAATACCAATCTTGGATGTGGTGAGTGGGATTATTCTTGTAACACCTATATCGTGGATTCTGCAAAAACGCATAATGTTAACAAGACCATAGCTAGCCATTTTATTACTAACTTTTCTGGGACCAGCTTTCCTTATAAAAGTTCTCCTGTATACAACTATTACAGAGGAAATCAATCGAATGTCGTTATCACTTCGACGAGTAATGAGACGATTGCAAATGTAGGTTCTGGCTCAAATTCTCTTAACAAGGCTTTCAATACTACAAATCTTGCTGGCAAATCACATTATTTAATTACTGCTTCCGAGCTTTCTGCAGCTGGACTTACGGCAGGGGAAATTGATGGACTTAGTCTGAAAGTTTTGCAAAACGCAGGTCAAGCAAAATATTTAAAGATTAAACTTAAACAAACGACAAAAACTGCTCTTAGTGGAGCTATAGATTTAACTGGTTTAACCGAAGTCTACTATCAGAATACAACTTTTGTAGCCAATCAACTTAATAGATTTCAGTTTCATACTCCTTTTACTTGGGATGGAACGTCGAATTTGCTAGTAGAATTTACTTTTTCTAATATTGGATCTTCATCTTTAAGTGCAACAACAGTGGAATCTAGCACGACAAGTTTTGTTTCCGCTCTTAATTCAATTAATGAGAAGGATTTTTTGTTTTCAAATAGCAATTATGTCGAAAGTAATACTTACAAAGGTGTTGGAGGTACCCAAAGCAGAACGATAGAAGCATGGATCAGAACTTCTAATGGAGAAGGAGAGATCTGTAGCTATGGTAGAGATTATGCTGGGGAAAAATGGGTTTTTCGATTAGCTTCTGGAAGATTGCGAGTTGAGATTAATGGCGCAGGAACTGTAGGTAGTACTTATGTTAATGATAATCAATGGCATCATGTGGCGGTGGTCCTTAATGGAAGTACATTGTCTGGTATTAGTTTCTATGTGGATGGAGTTTTGGATGGATTTTCTGCTACCAGTTCTGCTGCAATTAATACCAATGTTACTCATGCTGATTCTTACAAAGTGAGGATTAGTCGGGGTGTTAATAATCGATATCTGATAGGTTTGGTTGATGATGTCCGAATTTGGAACACTAATTTGTCTCAATCGACCATAAGCAATTGGAAGAATCTAAAAGTTGATGCATCGCATCCTAATTATGCCAGTTTGCAACTGAATTATCAATTTAATGAGAGTGGTACATCAATTGTTGACGGCTCTACTAACGCAAATAATGCTACACTTTTCGGAAATGAATTTAGAACTTCAATAACAGATGGTACTTCTTTATTTAAAAATTTTGAAGCCAATTTTGAAAGACCTAATATTAAGTTCTACAAAGGAGATTACGTTAATAGCATTACAACAACATCAGTCGATAGACCAGTTGCGAAATTACCAACTTACTTGATGATTGCAAGAAGTATTGTTTCTCAACAACCTTTGGGATTAACGGATCAAATTAATGAAACGGTACCTCAAGAAATTTGGAGTCTAGATGAAAATATTTATAATGAAACAACAGGAAGCTTGATTAGTCAAAATACCTTAACTCAAGATGGCGTAATCAATATCACTAATCTCAATTATGTAGAAAGAACTCCATACTATAATCAATTAGTTTCATTTGTTACTCCTTACGGTATCAATTTGGACTTAGGAATGGGAGGGAAATCTTGGCTAATGGATGTTACCGACTATCAAACTGTCTTGAAAGGTAATAAGAGGATATTGATGACTTTGGGGGGAGAATGGCAAGAAGATATGGATTTAGAATTTTGGTATATCGTCGGGACGCCGCCTCATAATGTGGTTCAATACGATCAAATTTGGCAGGGAACCAATAACCTAGGTGCTGCAACGATTGCACAAATTTTAGCTGATACCAAATTCGAACCTAAATCTATCAATTTAAGTGCTTCAGCTACTGACTTCAAAATTAAGTCATCAATTACTGGCCATGGAGCTCAGGGTGAGTTTAGCCAAAATGGAGGTCAGGTTTATCACAAATTATTAGTAAATAATACGGAGTTATATAATTGGATTATTACTCAAAGTTGTGGTGATAATCCAATCTATCCGCAGGGAGGAACTTGGGCGTACGACCGTCAAGGCTGGTGTCCGGGTGAGGAAACCCTTTTGAAAGAGCAGATTTTGACGCCTAATGTTACACCTGGTACCAATGTTACAATCGATTATACAACTTCCGCTCCGCCGGTGACAACAGGAACATATAATTATCATGTTGCGCACCAGTTGGTTGGTTATGGACCTGCAAATCACACTTTGGATGCTGCAGTAACAGATATTATTGCCCCAAATAATATGGCTTTGTATACAAGAGTGGGGAAAACATGCGGAAATCCAGTGGTTAAAATCCAAAATACAGGTTCTACCAATTTGACTTCATTGGCGATACATTATTGGATGAATGGAGGCACAACTCATCAGATCTATAATTGGACTGGAAATTTAGCCTTTTTGCAATCCGCCGAGGTGCAGCTTCCTTCGTCAGCAGCCTTATGGTCAGATGTACTTGGAGCTAATAATAAGTTTTATGTGGAAATATCAGCGCCAAATGGTGGAACAGATCAGTATGCTCATAATAATACTTACACTTCAAAATTTGATTTGCCAGAGATCCTTCCAAATACTTTTGTTTTAGAAATCAAAACAAATAATTATGCGTCCCAAAATAGTTATCAAATCACGGATGTTAGTGGTACTGTACTTTATCAAAATTCTTTGCCATCTAACAATACCGTTTACCAGGAAACGATTCAGAATACGGGCTGTCTAAAACTTACTATTAATGATACTGGGAATGATGGTTTGCAATGGTGGGCTAATTCTGCACAAGGAACAGGGTATGCGGTAATTAAGTCTACAACGGGTGCGATTCTTAAAACATTCAATCCTGATTTTGGAAGCGCTTTTTCTTATGATTTTAATAATAGTACATTCTTAAGTACGGAAGAATTCGAGTTTTTAACAACTTTGAAAGTATATCCTAATCCTGCTATTAGTGATGTTTTTATTTCGTCTAATCAACCAATGACTAATTCGAAAATAACATTGATAAATATATTAGGGCAAAGATTCCCAATGAGAACAACATATAAAGATAAGCATACAGCGCAGTTTAATGTGAGTTCTTTGGCGACAGGTGTTTATATTATAGAAATTGTAAATGATAATATTAAAACTACGAGAAAGTTGATTGTTCAATAATCTTGCAATAATTTTGATTTTATAAAACCACTACACATCATTGATCTGTAGTGGTTTTTTTTATAATTTGATGTAATAAAGGTGGCATCAGAGTTTTACACATAAATGATTTGAATCGCGCTTATTAAAGTTAGCTAAATAAAAAAAGCACCTTCAAAAGGTGCTTTTTAAATTTCGTATTTGGAAATAGATTATATCTTAAGCATTTCTATTGTTCTTTCTGGGCTTTCAGATGAAAAAACAGCGTTCCCAGCAACTAAAACATCAGCACCAGCTTCAAAGAGTTTGGATGCATTTTCTAAGTTAACACCACCATCGATTTCGATTAATGCTGTTGAATTATTAGAAAGGATTAAATCTTTGGTTTCTGCTATTTTTTTGTAGGTGTTTTCTATAAATTTTTGTCCGCCAAAACCAGGATTAACACTCATCAAAAGTACCAAATCTACATCAGCAATAATGTCTTCGAGCATCAGAACAGGTGTCGCAGGATTAAGAACAACTCCAGCTTTTGCTCCTTTGCTTTGGATAAGGTCGATGGTGCGATGCAGATGAGTACAAGCTTCATAATGTACAGAGACCAAGTCGGCTCCATTGTCAATAAACTCTTCTATGTATTTTTCTGGTTCAACAATCATAAGATGTACATCCACAAATTTTTTCGCATGTTTCTGGATCGTCTTCATCACAGGAAAACCGAATGAGATGTTAGGTACAAAGCGTCCATCCATGACATCGACGTGAAGCCAGTCTGCTTGAGATTGATTTAGCATCTCGATGTCTCTTTGAAGATTCCCAAAATCTGCAGAAAGAAGGGAAGGAGCAATAAGTTTGTTTTTCATTTTTTATAATTTGTTTTTTGAGTGTAAGATTGACCTGTGTTTTTTTTATTGCTTAAGTTTAATCTTTCATTTGAAAGATTAATGATACTTTAGATTCATATCAGGTTTTATCTTTAGAAGAGTTTCATAGATTAATTTAATCACATTGCCAACATCCTCTTTGGAAACCATTTCCACTGTGGTGTGCATGTATCTCAAAGGAAGAGAAATCAAAGCACTTGGTACTCCACCGTTTGAATGCGCAAAAGCGTCGGTATCGGTTCCTGTTGCCCTACTTGCAGCTGCTCTTTGATACGGTATCTTCTTAGATTTTGCAGTTTCTACGATAAGATTTCTAATATTATGATGGATACTAGGTGCAAAGAAAACTACCGGTCCATCACCACATTTTTGGTCGCCTTCCTTTTTCTTTTCGATAAATGGAGTGGTCGTGTCATGCGTTACATCTGTAACAATGGCTATATTCGGTTGAATAGAATCTGCAATCATATCCGCTCCATAAAGTCCAACTTCTTCCTGTACAGAGTTGGTAATATAAAGACCAAAAGGAAGTTTTTTCTTATTTTCCTTCAATAATCTGGCAACTTCAGCGATCATGAAACCTCCAATTCGATTGTCTAAAGCGCGACATACAAAATATCGGTCATTAAGTTCAAAAAACTCATCAGGATAGGTAATCATGCATCCAACCTCGATTCCAAGGTCTAGAACTTCTTGTTTTGTCGTTGCTCCGCAGTCGATGAAGATGTTCTCAACTTTGGGAACTGGTTCGTTGGGATTTCCAACTCTGGTATGAATGGCCGGCCATCCAAAAACGCCCTTTACAATACCTTTTTCCCCGTGAATGTTAACTACCTTAGAAGGTGCAATGGCTTGATCTGATCCGCCGTTTCGGATAACATAGATTAATCCGTCATCGGTAATGTAATTGACGTACCAAGAAATTTCGTCAGCATGAGCTTCGATAACCACTCGGAAATCGGCCTTCGGATTAATGATTCCGTAGCATGTTCCGTAATGATCATACTCAATTTTGTCAACATAGGGACGGATATAATCCATCCATATTTTTTGACCTTCGTGTTCGTAACCAGTTGGTGAAGAAACGTTTAAATACTGTTCTAGGAATTTTAAAGATTTTTTCTCGAATTTCATATGAAAAGGAATGATTTTTGCCGATATTTCAGCTAAATTTGTGTGGTAAAAATAATGAAATTATATAAAATCAGTCTTGTTTTTGTTTTGTTTTTCTCTTTTTTGGGAAAAGCTCAGGATTCTATTTTGGATAAATCACTTAGTCAATATCCTCAAGATCAGATTAAAGTTGATGAATACGGGAAGAGGTATTACTATGACGCTAAGCAAAAAGCTAAGATTTATGAAATTAATGGCGAAAAGGTTGTCGTTCTTGACGAACTGCTTCTTAGTCCAAGACCAAAATTTAATAATCAGTTAGATCGTAACTTTTATTACTTTCTCAATAAAAAACTTAATCGGGTATATCCACTTTTTCTTACCGCTTTACAGCAATATCGAGATATTCAATCAGATGTGTCAAAATTGGACAAGGATGAGCAGAGAAAATATACTAAGCAACGTAATGCAGAGTTAGCTGATCAATACGAAGCTCAATTAAGGGATCTTACTACTTCGGAAGGTCGTGTTTTTGCCAAATTAATGTATCGCTCTACTGGGAAATCCGTGTATGAAATTGTGAAAGAATTAAGGGGTGGTTGGAGTGCTTTTTGGTGGAATGTAAAGGGAAATGTTGCAGATGTCGATATCAAAGAACCTTATAGTCCCAAGACCAATAGAAGTGACTTGTATCTTGAGTCATTATTAAAATCTAATTGGGAGCTTGGATTGCTCAAACCTTATCCCGGCTATATGGAAGCTCACATGGAATAAAATTTAAAAAATCAGATCCTTAGGGTCTGATTTTTTCTTTTAACTTTTCGTAAGCAATTTTATCGATGGGTAAAGGAAATGGATTCTCTTCCTGATGGATTGGTATCCATTCTGCTTTTTCGATGAGAGGATCCATAATAATGAACTCGCTTTCGTCTAGAATTTCTACTATATAATATATGGTAAGAAGCTGCTCGTTTTCTCGGAATCTTGAGGAAAGAAACTCCTCTTGCGTGTACAAGTGTTCTACGATTCTGATTTTGACATTCAGTTCTTCTTCGAATTCTCGATGAAGGCAATCGATAACGCCTTCGCCTAATTCTAATCCGCCACCAGGAAATTTGAGAAGGGGTGTACCAGCATATTCTTCAAAAAGGACGAGGACTTTCTCATCTCTCACAGCGCAAGCGTATATTCTTACATTGAGTTGATTAACCATTATTTTGTAATTTGATTCGGATAAATTTAAGAATTATTTTGTTCTATCGATTATAATTTCCAAGCATTAATCATTTCTCTTTTTCCTGGAGGGCCTGCGACCTTTTGTACTTCGAAGTCGAGTTCTTGCAGGATTCTCCTGAAACTTCCTTTCGAAGAATAGGTGGTGAGGAGGCCTCTTTTTTTCATTTTATCGGCAACCATTTCTGCTAGAGGTTTTTCCCATAAATCGGGCTGAACTCTCGCTCCAAAACAATCAAAATAGACGAGATTAATTTCTGGAAGATCCATGTCTTTTAGTTGGTAGAAGTCAGCTTCGATTTTGGTAAGGTTAAAATTGGGCGCAATTTCAATTGATTTTCCCCATTCGCAATCGTGGATTTTGAAATAAATTTCTTTCAGTTTTTCATCTTCAAAAAGTTCAAAATAATTAAGTTCTGAAATCTCCGAAAGATTTGTGGGATATTTTTCGATGGAGAAAAAATTGATTTTATGATTTTTGTCAGTTTTTAAATATTCATTAAATGTCACTAAAACATTGAGACCTGTTCCAAAACCGAGTTCTAAAATATTAATTTCATAATCATTTATCAAATTTAATCCATTATCAATAAAGACGTGTTCTGCTTCGCGAAGGGCACCGTGACTTGAGTGATAGCTTTCATTCAATTCACTGATAAACAATGTTTTACTTCCGTCTTTTGTGGTGGTTATTTCTCTTTTCAAACTATTTTTTTTTCAAATTTAAACTAATTTTATTATATTTAAAAAATTAAATTATCTTTGTCGAACACCATAAAAAAATTGTAAAATGATAATTCAAAAATCTACCAATCCTAGAATACATAGCTTTGATATAGACAACTTTGCTTTTGGAAATACCTTCATTGATCACATGATTATTTGTGAGTATGAAGATGGAAAGTGGGGTGATGTTAAGTTGGTTCCTTATGGTCCGCTTGGTTTTACACCTGCGATGATGGGTGTTAATTATGGACAAGCATGTTTTGAGGGTATGAAAGCCTATAAGGATAAGGATGGCCAGGTTTTCTTGTTTCGTCCAAAGAAGAATTTTGAAAGGATTAACAAATCCGCGGCGAGATTGGCAATGCCAGAAGTAACTGAGGAGATGTTTATGGGTGGATTGCAAGCATTGGTAGATGTTGACAGAGATTGGATTCCTCATGGAGAGGGGATGTCTCTCTATATTCGTCCGCTTATTTTTGCTACTGAGGAAGCATTGAAAGCTAGAATTTCTTCAAAATATATGTTTGCGATTGTTGCTACACCTGCAAAAAGTTATTATACAGAGCCAGTTTCAGTTAAAATTTCTGATTACTATTCTAGAGCAGCTAATGGTGGAGTTGGATTTGCAAAAGCAGCTGGAAATTATGCGGCATCTTTCTATCCAACGAAAATGGCTATTGAGGAAGGATATGAGCAAATTATTTGGACAGATGATTCTTCTCACGAATACTTCGAAGAGAGTGGAACAATGAATGTTTTTGTGCGAATCAATGACACTATCTATACCCCGCCTACATCAGAAAAAATCTTGAATGGTGTAACTAGAGATAGTTTTATAAAATTAGCGGAAAGACGTGGAATCGAAGTCAAAGTAGAGCCTATTTCTGTAAAGAATGTGATGGAAGCTCAGAAAGATGGAAGCTTGAAAGAAGTTTGGGGTGTAGGAACAGCGGTGGTGACTAGTGTTTTCCAAGCTTTGGGTTACAAAGGTGAAAAGCATCTTCTACCAAAACTTTCTGATGAAGAGAGCTTTGCTGTAGCACTTAAAAGCGACCTAATTAATATCCAGACTAACCAAACAGAAGATCCTTTTGGATGGAGATTTTTGGTGGAGAAAAATGTTTTTGAAACCGTATAAAACGGTAATAAATAATGTGAAAGTCAGAAATACGTTTCTGACTTTTTTTATTTTCATAAACAGATGGAATTCTGTATTTTCGCACTTCCATTTAGATAATAACAGATTTATAATGATTAAAAAGAACTTATTATATACAACAATTTTCGGCTTGTTAATGACAAGCTGTACCCCAATTTATAAAAAGATGAATGTAGACAAACAGACCTACGAAAGTTTAGGAAACGGGCTTTATGCCAATTTGGAAACCAGCAAAGGAAATATGTTGGTGAAACTAGAAGACGAGAAGTCTCCTGTAACTGTGGCTAATTTTGTTGGCCTTGCAGAAGGTAAGATTGATAACAAATCAAAAGGAAAGGAGGTGCCTTTCTATGACGGAACTATTTTTCACCGTATTATCAAGAATTTTATGATTCAGGGTGGTGATCCAAAAGGAACAGGTATGGGTGATCCTGGATACAAATTCGATGATGAAAGAAACGACCTTAAGCACGAAGGGAAAGGGATTTTATCAATGGCTAATTCTGGACCTAATAGCAATGGATCACAATTCTTTATAACTGAAGTTCCGACTCCTTGGTTAGATGGGAAGCACACTATTTTTGGAAAAGTAGTTGCAGGTATGGATGTAGTTGATACGATTGCAGGTGTTGAGACAGGAGCTCAAGATAAGCCAAAAACCGATGTCGTTTTACAAAAAGTTTCAGTTTTTGGTAAAGGTGATGCTTACAAAGATTACGATGCTGCAAAAATTTTCAATGAAGGGAAAGGAAAAATTCAGGAAAGAAATAAAGCTTATCTAGCTAAAGCTGAAGAGGAAAGATTGAAGAAAGAAGCTGAATTTAAGCAAAATCAAGAAAAGTGGGCAGAAGAAATGAAGCAGGGGATGCAGAAAACTGATTCTGGATTATACTACAAAATTACAGAAGCTACAGATGGTGCGAAGCCAGAAAGAGGAAATGATGTTTCTGTTCATTATGCTGGAAGATTATTGAATGGGAATGAATTTGACAACTCTTTCAAAAGAGGAGAGCCAATTAGCTTCCCTGTTGGTGTGGGTCATGTTATTCCAGGTTGGGATGAAGGCATCATGCTCTTGAAAGAAGGAGAGAAAGCAACTTTCCTTATTCCTTCTGAACTTGGTTATGGAGCTAGAGGAGCTGGTGGGGTTATTCCTCCAAATGCTTGGTTGATTTTTGATGTACAATTAGTTAAAGCTAAGTAATCAATCTAACATAAAATAAAAAAATACATCTTCGGATGTATTTTTTTTATTTCAATATTGAGGGTTTGACGCTTTTCAATTTTGGATTACGACTTATAGAGTTAGGAATTCGTAAATGGTTTGCTAATCTCCTTTTTTGATGTTAGAACGAATATTTAAGCAATAACGTAAAACCATCTCCACTAACCGTTGGGTCATATATTTTGCTATATTTTTCCATTTGTAACCCTAGTGAAACAGTTTTTTTGTTAGGTAAATCCTTCATAATCCATAGGGTGAAATCACGAGCGTTGATGAAACGTTCTTTTACTTCGTCATTATTGATGAGGAACCATTCCAAATCAGTTCTCGCTCTCCATGGATTTTGTTTTTGTAGCGGGCTTAAGTGCACTTCTAATCCTACGCGATAACGTAATCGATAGGTCACTTTATCGATATAATCATTGTTACTAACAAAGAAACGACCTTCAGCTTGAAATCTTTGTACAAAGTCCAATCGAGAAACTATAGCAGTTTTAAGGCTCATTCCTACAACGGGTCTTACCTCGAAATAATTTTGGATATCATCATCAAAGGTATATTGAAGCTTAAGTCCTCCAAAAAATCCCCATTGTTTCAATCGATATTGGGCAATTCCATAGGTGTTGACACGACTCCATTTTTTGTGACTGTAGGTATGTTTCCATGTTCCTTCAAGAAAATAAGTGACGTTTTCTTTTGTGGAAGGAATTGTCTTTTCAGCGGTTAATTCCGAAAAAAAGCTATTTTGTGCACTCAATCCAAGTGTACAAAAAAAACTCAATACCGAGAAAAATCGAATATATATTTGTTTCATTACTTTAATAATAATTTAGCTTGCATCTTTTACCAAGCGAAATCCTATGTGTTGCATCCCGGTATCAGGACTAAGTCTCATTCTTCGTGAGTTTCTGTATCCAGAACACCAGTCATCATTACAAAGGTATGATCCTCCTTTGACGGATTTGTTCATGGCATACTCGTCCATGACTTCAAAGCTTTTGTTGGGTCCTTTGGGATTAATTGCAGTTTTTCCCGCATCAAAAAGTTCGCTGTAATAACTTGCGGAATACCAATCCTGAGTCCACTCCCAAACGTTTCCAGATATATCATAAAGACCGTAAGCATTAGGAGCAAATTTTTTGATAGGAGCGATACCCATGTAACCATCCTCTCCCGTGTTGTTGTACGGGAAATTACCTTGAAGGAAATTACCTTTATAAATTCCTTTTTGGAGTTTTTCGTTTCCCCAAGGGTACATTTCGTTATTTTTTCCAGCTCTCATTGCGTACTCAAATTCAGCCTCTGTCGGAAGTCTTTTACCTATCCACTTTGCATAAGCAACGGCATCGTACCAAGAAATTTGAGTTACGGGATAATTTAATATTTTTTGAAGGTCTGGATTGGTGCCATCTGGATTTTTCCAGCTCGCTCCGTTAACCATTTTCCACCAATTTCCTAAATTGTCTTTTGGAGTGCCTTCGGGAGCATAGCTGAAAACCAAAGCACCAGCTTTTAATAATTCGTCATCAATTTTTGCTGTTCCAGGAGGAAGTTGTTTTTTGAGTTCTTCCCAATCGATATCTTGCTCTGCAACAGTAATATAACCAGTCGCCTTCACAAATTCTAAATATTCTCCGATGGTGACCTCGTGACTGTCCATGTAAAAATCAGAAACCTGAACTTTATGTTTTGGGAATTCGTCATTTTGAGCTAAGGCAGAGTTGGGCATATCCTCAAAACCTGCAGGCGAATCACCACCCATTTCAAAAGTACCTCCCTTAATCAAAACCATCCCTTTGTTGGATTTGCTTTTATTGAGGTCTGTAGAAATTGCTAAAGCATTATTTAGATATTTTTGATCCAAAAATTCTCTTCCTGTAATATGGTCAGAGACAATACAGTGTAGGTCTTTTTGATCTTTTTTGTTGTTGGCCTCTTGCATCTGTTTCGGTGTATTACAACTGGTCAAAAGAAGCAAAACGGCAATATTGAGAATGGAAATATTCTTCATAGTGGGGGGGCTGTGTTTTTCTTGGTTATACGAGATTATACTCGCATTTTAGCTTTTGGCTTCAAATTTAGGAAAAAAATGATAAACCTTCGTTGAAGTTGTTAATTAAATCCTTTTATACTTTAAGAAATAAGTTCAAGAATGGCTTGCCAGTTTTTTGGTTGGTGTTCGATGGTTTCAGAAGAAATTTGCCATTGTGAATCAATGTAACGGAAAGTCCATTGACTAATGTCTTTTCTCGTATGTTTTTTCAAAAACGATTCCAATAATTCAGTTTCTTTTTGAGGGGCGATGATAAGGGGTAGCACAAGTTTGATTTCTGGATTGATATTTATCTTTTCAAATAATTCAGGCTGATTTTCGATAAGTTCTTCTGATAATCCAGAGAAAAGGCTACTGTTTTTTATATACCAAATACAATCTGAAAATGATTGGGCAAGTCGCCAATCGTGAGAGGAAAACAAAATGATTTTCCCTTGCATTTTGGCAAGATTTCTAAGTAGATTAAGGATGGCAATTTTGTTTTCTTCATCAAGATGAGTAGTGGGTTCATCGAGAATAATCATCGGAGAATTTTGGGCCAATGCTCTTCCTATAAATGCTTTTTGGAGGTTGCCATCAGAAAGCTGAGTAATGGGTGTGTCTTGATACTCAGTCAAATTAAGTGCTGAAATTATTTGGTCTACCTCTTCAATGTCTTTCTCATTAAGTTTAAAATAATAGGGGTAGTGAATATATTTTCCTAAAGCAATGAGGTCTCTCGTCGTGTAATTGGCTGGAATCGTAGATTTAGAAAATACCACTGCAATTTTTTCGGCAATCTCCTTCGTTGAACGACAGTTAATGTTCTTTCCTTCGATAAGAATTTCTCCTTTCAAAGTTGGTATTTGATGGAGGATACTTTTGATTAAAGTCGTTTTGCCAACACCATTGTTCCCAATCATAAGAGCTATTTGCCCCACGTTCAAACTCGCATTAACTTCTTTTATTAAAGAAGTCTTGTATCCGATGTTGGTATTTTTTAATTCGAGGAACATAGAGTTTGGGTTTTGGTATTCTAAGTTTGGGATTAAATTAATTTTTTTTCAAAAGCATTAATAGTATTACTGGGATTCCAAACAGCGAAGTTATTACATTGAGTGGCAATTGAAGTACTTCTGATAATATTGAAAACACTTGCATTATCACAACGCCAACGGACATATTAAGAATCCATTGATGCCAAAGCTTTGATGGATTATACAACATTCGACAAAAATGAGGCACCACAATTCCAATAAACAAAACAGGACCTAGAAAAGCCGTAACTGATGCAGAAAGTAGAGAGGATGCAATGATAATGAAGTATTTTAGTTGTCGAAGGTTGACTCCAAGACTCATTGCATATTGACTTCCTAACGCATTTCCCATAAGAGGTTTGATGGTTCGAAATGAAATGAGTAATCCTAATGCAACAATTCCTGTAAGGATTGCGATTTGATTACTTGTGACCATGTTGTTGGCTCCAAAACTCCATAAAATATAGTTTTTCAGACTTTGGTTGTCAGCATAAAGTTGCATCATCGAAATGATAGCACCAGCCAAAGCTGAAATCAAAAATCCAAAAATAATTAGAAATGATTTGTCTTGAAATCTAGATGAAAAGGATAGCAAAATGAGCATCAGCACAATACTTGCACCGATAGCAGAAAGGCTCACAAAACCATTTTGTAGTAACTCTGGAATAATAAAACTCCCAGAAAAAAAGATAAAAATGGCTACTCCAAGACTAGCGACAGAAGTGATTCCCAAAACGGATGGGCCGGCCAAGGGATTCTGAAAGTACTCTTGCAAGAGAAAACCTGAGGTTGGTATTGCAATTCCTGCTAGTAACATCACGAGCACTCGATTAATCCTTAATTCGGCGATATTATGAAGATCGGTTGCTTGTACGAAATCTTTGAAACCTAGTTCTGAAAAGCCCGTGTTGAGATTAATGATAATGGATAAAACGACTAATAAAATCGAAATAAAAAATCCTATTTTGAAGTTTTTGCCCATTAAAAATTTTTGTCGTGGCAAGTTAAGTATTTTTGAACGGAAATAAAAAATGCCGACACTACTGTCGACATTTTTTGTTTATTTATTCAAAGGTTTTATGCAATTTCGGAATTTCTATTTTTTAGGAAAAATAGTTTTCCAATCGTTTTTCATGTCAATAATTGTCCAACCGTTTTTCTTTGCTACTACTTCTCCTTTTTCTAGTCTTCCCATTGGTGTTTTTTCGTTGTAAAAAAATTCTCTTTCACCATCTGTATGTTTAACATAGACCATCAGAAAATGTAGTGGATTTTCCGTGGAAGCATATTCCATCATTTCCAAATCACCGTCAGAATTACCAACCACCATAATTGGTTTTTTACCAATAATTTTTTGGATATTAATAACTTTCCCAAGATGGTCATCGAAAAAGTCAAATTGAGTCGTTGGAAGAACCGCAATTGAATCTTCTTTTTGTACAGTAGTAGTCTTAAAAGTGGTGCCGATTATGTGATTTTCCTCTATTCCATAGATTCTAGGTTGCCAAGCGCGCATGAATTTGAGACCTCCACCTGATACCACGTACATGGTAAATTTATTAGCACGAAGATAGTCCAAAAGTTCGAGCATTGGTTGGTAAACCGTGTTCTCATAAGGAATCTTAAGTGCAGGATGTTGTGTGGTGAGCCAAGAGTTGACCGTTTCGTTGTAATTACTATTGTACAGTGAATCTACTTCTCCAATCATCATAATGATTTTGTTTTTGTCAGCTTTTAGAAGACCACTAATATCTCCTTCGATAACTTCTTTATAAGGACTTTCGGTTTTGTATTTCGGATTTGTTTTCGACAATTCTTTGATTTTGTCAAAAACAAAATATATTTGATTAGCAAGAGGTTGTTCTGCCCATAGTGTTCCATCGTTATCGAAACAAACAATACGGTCTTCTGGTTTTACGTATGTTGGAAGTGTTGAGTCTGTTACGGATTTTACGAAATTAATGATGTTTTCCTTAGACGGTACATCATTGAAGGAAGGAAGAGGATTAGCTAAAGCAGCTTCTCCTTGTTCATGTGCTTTTTTGTCGTTTTTTTTGCACGAACCTACAATCAAGGCTACGCAAAAAAGGATAAGTAAATGATAGATTTTCATGGAGTTTTTTTTAATTTTTGATTAGTATTTTAATTGGTTCCGAAATCAGGTGACTTCCTAGCCAATTGTTTTATTATTTTTTTTTCGATGCTATAGTTTAATTAAAAGCCTTTGGAAATCCCCACACCTAACTGAAAGGAGTCAAAAGCATTAAATCTCATATCATATCCAAAAGTGGTAACGAATTCCCAGCCATTCTTGATTTCGAGTCCATACTCTAGATCAAATCGGAAGAGACCCAAAGTTTCCTCTTTGTCCACATCAACACCTCCTCCCAAAAGAAAGGAAAAATGTTTTCCTGGTTTGTATCCAACCATAATTGCAGGTGCAACTGGATTTTTTCTTTCAACGGCTTCTCCTTCACCAGTAATGGGTTGCGCAACAAAATTTTCCACGACAAAGTCTGTATGCAATCCCAAAGACCATTTTTCATTAAAATGATAATTGTAGAAAAGCGTAGTGGAAGGAAGCGATAATCTTTTGCTCGACTTCTCGGCTTCTCCAGACTTCATGTGTGTGTCCAAGTAGTAAACCAATCTGATGATGGTTAAATTTTTCTCCGCCTTTGCCAGATTCACTTTCCTGAGAAAAAACCAAATTACAGGAAAGTAATAAAAAGCACAGCGTTAGTAAGTGTGTTTTCATGGTTGTTTTTTTTGTATTAAGAAATCAGTTTTTCTGTCTAAATATTACTTTTGGTAAAATAGGAGATAGATTTCCCATAGGTTTTCAAAATAGGTATCTTATTAGAAGGCTTCGTTAACCCCAAAATAGAAACCGCTTGCACCATAATTACCTCGAGCATAGTCAATGCAAAGGTTGGTTCTGGATTTTTCGTTAATCGAATATCTTAGACCAAGACCGTACCCAGTATTGATATATTTGAAGAGTTTGATGTCATTATCCACATTATTAGCTGTGGTGGCATTAAAGAAAACAACACCTCCAAGCTTATTTTTAATCCTTTGTAGAGGAAATCTCCATTCGGTTTCACCATAGACAATGGACTCTCCTCGAAATCTTCCTTGAGCATAAGCTCTTCCAGATCGCCCGAATTGATCCCAACCTAATGCGGGGAGGTCTAGATACGGAAGCTGACCTCCGATTTGGAAATTACCATAAGTCCAAAATCCTATAATATTTCTTGGACGGTCTTTTTTGAGGTTGAAGTAAGTTCGGTACTCCAACCAAAGTGTAGAAGAACTTTTTGTACTTCCTAACCATTTTGGATTGGTTTTCAGAGTCATAAATGCGTACATCCCTTTGTACGGACTAACGGTATTATCTCTTGTGTCATAGAGTACATTTGCAGAGACTCCTGATAAGGTATATTTATTTGGATTGAAGCCATATTTTGTAGAATAGGCATAATGGCTAGTAATCGTTGGAGGGATGGTATCGAGTTTTAGTAATTGGTCGTCGATTTTGTTGTGATAATCGAGATGGTAACCAAGTCCGACATAGAGTCCTTTATCGTGAATTCTTTTGAAATAAGTCTCATGGATTCTTAAGAAATCGAATTTCATCATCTGCTCTTCATTAATGCTATTACTGTATTTGTCAACTTCATATTCGAAACCTGTATTGGCTAATTTGGATGAGTACGGTCCTGTACCTAACCCGTAAGTTGGTTGTGAAGTTATGAAGTAGCGGATGTCTTGCATCAAAATCGCATCGTTATTTTTGAAGAACAAAGACCCTTTGAAGGTAAAGAGAAACTGTTTTTTGGTAGTGTAAATTAATGATCCCAAAGCCGAAGAGTAACTGGTGGTTTCTTCTGGCCCCATTAACCAGTTAGAAGAGGGTGCAACTCCAAACATAAAACCTGTTGCAGGAGTATAAGCCACAGCTGGAAGCCACACAATTTTTATTTTTTTTTCTTTTTTCGTTTTCTTTTCGGTGACCACAGAATCTTGCTCTATTACAGTGCTTAAGGAATCACTTGTGCTTTGACCAGAAAAGGGTAGGGAGCAAAGCGCAAAGAATAGAAAGATAAATCGGTAACGTGACAGCAACGAAGGGTATTGTGTTTTCATAAAAAAAAGTTAAATACTAGCAAAAAAACCTCTAAAACTGACAAAATAAAAATCACTACATGTAAGTAGGAGACTTAGAAATCAATTTTTCAGAGGGTTGAGTAATCATCAATTATTAGTTTTATCTAGTAAAAGTAATAATTAAATTCTATGTTTTAATGATTTTTTAACATTTTTTTTAGAAAACCGAAATATAAAGTAGTGTAATCTAAAGTCTCAAATTATTGTAAAGATTTGATTTTTTCTTCGAGAACTTCATAAGATGTAGAACCTAATATTTCAGAATGCTGACTTCCTTTTTTAATAGAAGTAAAAGGGATACTTCCGCCATCCCATTGTTCGAAATTCTCCGAAAAGAATTGAGGAGTTAATTCTTGACCATTTACCAGCACGATATTGTCGGCCAATTGATGCTCATTTGCGAAATCTTTTACGGCTGTGTTCCAATAAGCTGGATCATCTAAGCTAATAAAAGTGAATTTTATTGGTTGACCTTTAACGGCTTTCATTTTTTTAGTGAAATGAGGAATTTCTTTCATGCATGGACCGCACCAAGTCGCAAAGAAATTATTGACATAGATCGTATCGTTATCATGAGCTCCCACGATATTCCCTAATTGCTCTAGATTAACTTGCTGTAAAGCTTGACTTTGCACGAAAACAGGCTTATATGCAATAGTTTCTTCGACTTTTACGGGTTCTGGCGCAGGTTCTGTGGTTTCAGGTTTAATCTCTTTTTTTTCACAAGAAAAGAGAAATACCGCAGATATGATGCCTAACAAAAGTTTTTTCATAAATTTAATTTGTTTATTTTTGAGAATGTTTATGGAACAACCAATTCATCGAAAAAAGGCGTCCGAGTTTTACCCGTTAAAAGTAACCAAAAAGACCCAACTTTCCAAAACTGTTTTTGGTTTGGAGTTGGAGGTTCCAGAAAAACTCCTTGCTGCTTTTCATTATCAATCAGGACAATATGTTACATTGAAATATCATACTCCTAATGGAGAGGTGTTCCAGGATTTTTCGATGACGTCGGCTCCATACGAGGAGCATTTGACACTTGCGATAAAAGTTAACTCTCCAGAAAGTTCTACCTTTTTTTTGAGACAAAATATTCACGAAGGAGATACAATTGAAGTTTCTCAACCGAGTGGTAGATTTACTTTGGAGCAGAAACCTTCGGAATTTCGAACAATCGTTGGATTTGCCGGAGGAATAGGAATTACCCCAATTTTCAGTCATTTTAAAAATTTATTGCACAACGAGCCTAGAACTCGATTTTTTTTGTTTTACGGTAATAAGACGTCAGATGATGTTATCTTTCGTGATGAACTTCAAGAAATGCAAGCTAATTTTGGAGAAAGGTTCCAGGTTTTTTATTTTTACTCTCAAGAAAAGATGGTTAATCCGTTCTTTTTTGGCCGTATCGATCAAAGGAAATTGGTGTTAATTATTAATCAAATTCTACATCTGGATGATACGGACGAGGAATCTACCATTTGGGATGCCGTTGATGAAGTCTTGATATGCGGAAAAGGAGATATGATTAAGACTTTGGCTAATGCCTGCTTCCAACATGGTATTCCAAAACGGAATATTCATTACGAATTGTTCGAAAGTTTTAATGACGATATCTATCCACTAGAAATCAAACTTCCTGAAGTAAAAAACATTGAAGTTGAACTTATACTGTCTGGAGAAACTTATAATACGGTGATTGAAGATAATGAACATCGACTTTTGCCTCAGCTTTTGGAGAAGGGTATTCCCGTTCCTTATTCTTGCAAATCAGGAATTTGTGGAAGTTGCATCTGTCAGTTGGAAGAAGGAAATGTAGAATTGTTGGAAAACGAATATCTTACCGAATTAGAAGAAAAACGAGGAAATATTTTAACTTGCATGTCTATTGCGTTAAGCAAAAGTATAAAACTAAATTTTGATCAGTATTGAGAAGATTCAAAAACATATTAAAAGCGCTCATCGTTCTTGGAGAATTGGCTTTTTTGCTAATGATATTTGCCAATATTTGGGTGTATTCTTTAACGGGCGGTAGAACTTATACCAAGGTTTCCAAAATTCCGCATAGGGAAACAGCTTTGGTACTTGGGACATCTCCTAAGATGATGTCAGGTGTCGCTAATCCTTATTTTATTGCAAGGATGGATGCAGTTGCTTTACTTTATCATCATGGCAAAATCAACGAAATAATTGTTAGCGGAGAGAAAAGTTCTGGCTATAACGAACCAGCTGCGATGAAGAATTTTTTGGTCTATCAAGAAGGGGTTCCAGAGGAAATTATCGTCGAAGATCCGCAGGGTTTTAATACCCACAAAAGTATTTTGCGTTGTAAGAATATCTTCAAGCGAAAGAATGTCATAATTGTTTCGCAGGGTTTCCACAATTTACGAGCTTTATTTTTTGCTAGAAATAATGATTTGAATGCTTTGGGATTTGATGCGCAAGATGTATCAAAACCAGAGAGCTTTTACCGCAATCAGTTTCGTGAGTTCCTCGCTAGAGATTTGGCTGTTTTCTATTATGTAATGGGAGTTTCGCCAGATTGATTTTTTTTGATTAATCTAGATGAACTGATCTAACTATTTAAATATTTTTTCTTAGAACCTATTTCCTGTTTTTATTCTATTCAATAATTTAATTATAACCTTTTACATAACTCTCTTAATATAATAAGCTTTGATTATTTTAGCTTTTAATATCAAGATATTCATGTAATTAAGAGCTGTTAAATAATAGGTCAAAAATTTATTTTAAATAAGAAAAATTAAGTCTAAAACTCTTAATTTGACTTCGTGGAACCTGAAAGTTTCTTAATGGTAGAATTTTATACAAATTTAGATAGGCTCTTAGAAAGGTAAACCAAATGCAAAATTAAACGTTGGCTTGAAGGGTTTGATATCGTGAAATCTCCATCGGTCTCCTTCTGGTTTGTTAGGGTCGTGAAGTTTGTATGCCAAATCAAATCGAATAATGAAATAATTATTAACATTAATCCTTAAACCATAACCTGCTCCTAACCCCATTTGAGAAAGAAATTTGTTGAATTTGAACTCGTCCCCAAATCCCGCATCTTTCAAGCTCCACATATTTCCCGCATCTGCAAAAATAGCTGCCGAAAACATGTCATTAAAATTAAATCGAGATTCAATACTGGTGGTTAATTTGACGTTATCCATCATATAAGTCCTAATCCTTTCGTCAAGCTGAGAATCAGCAGGACCTAGTCCTCCAAAAGCTCTCCAAGCTCTAATATCATTAGGGCCACCATTGGTATAAGAACGGACGAATGGCATGCTTTCCGAATTTCCATACGGTATTCCGATTCCTATAAATTGTCTTACAGCAAGTGTATTATTACCGAAACTGAAGTGTTTCCTAAAATCAAAATCAAATTTTACAAACTGCGCATATGGAGTGTTAAAAAGCGTTTTTTGATTACCCGTTGTAACTCCTTCCGAAACTTCTTTTTGGTTGAAAAGGTTTAAAATGTTACCCCCAGTTTCAAATTTTCCACTAAAATATATAGGGTTTGTATATTCACTCTTTCCCGTTTCATCGTAGACGAAGTTGTATAAGATGGATGAAATAAGGGCGTCTTGCGTTTGGCGATCTTTGTTGATGACTGATTGGACGAAAGTATTGTAACTTACTAAGTCGTCACCAGATAAAGAATTAATAAAAGCTTGATCGTGAATAATTAGTTGTGAGGCTTCATCATAAGATACACTACCACTGATCACAGCATCATAAAGCGCAGGGGAATAAATCTGATACATTTGTAACGTGATTTCTTTATCTGCAGTGAAAATTTCATAATACTGATCTTTATTTCTAGTTAAACTGAGTTGAGTATTAAAAAGTGTTAGATCATGGGATACAATGTCGTTAACATTTGCATAATAGCCAAGTCCAGCATTGAGGCTACCTCTATCCATACCTATGTTTTTTTGGAGAGAGGTACCCAATTGAATAAATGATCTTGGAGAGTACTTTTTAGGGATTACTTTATAATATTGGAAAGGTAATAATAGTTTTGGAAAACTCAGTCTGTTCTGCCAAGAAAGCTCGTATGCGGACTTTCTCTTGTTAACATCATTAGGATCTGTTACGCTTCCAAATGTACCTGAGAATGACATTGACCAGTTTTGTGCCCCTCTAGAAACGTTTCTTAACATAAGGTCAAGTGATGGAGTCAAAGAAAGATTTAATAATTGCGACCATGCTACGTCAGTACCAATTTTGACTTCAAGGTCTTCCAGTGGCATAAGTTTGTATCTTACATTTACGAGACTGTCGCTATTAGTTACCCCATCAGAATTTTTTGCCCAATCAATTTTAGATTCTATAATCGAAAAATTATTCATTTGGATAATATTCCTTCGTGTCAGATCAATATTCTTTTGGTTGTAGACTTCCTTTGGTCGTAGGATAATTGCTCGCCAAAGAGTAGAAGTCTTATAAAAATCATTTGCTTTATAGAAATTAATGCCCCTGAGACTATCTTTTATAAAGGCATTGGGGTTAGTTTTGGGATCATCAGCAGGACTATCAACAACTTCAATTTCGATTTTGCCAATTTTGGCAACTCTGTATGGTTTGTCAGGTTGATCTTTTTTTATTTTTAAGGTGAGTGGCACTTGTTTTCTGCTATTTAAAGAATCAGCAACAAAGCTCACTTCTTGTCCAGAAGAGTTGAATTGGAAATATCCTTTTTCCTGCATCAAAGTGTTGATTCTATTGGCTTCTTTTTCAATATTAGAATAATCCAAAATTTCTTTTGATCTTATTACTGTTTTATTGATGTTTTGCTCATAGATTGCTTTGATATTGGGGTCAGGGATATCGTAATAATATTCGCTAATGTAAGTTGGGTCTTTATGTGTAATTTGATAATTGACCTCAGCTTTTTTTGCAGTGGAATCTAGTTTTTCTGAGTAAGAAACTTCAGAATCATAATAACCATGTCTTACTAATCTATTTCTCAGAATTTCTGCGCTCTGTTGGGTAAGGCCTTGGTCTAGTATTACAGGTGGTTTTCCACTAGTGTATAATAATTTGTTAAGCCAAAGTGATTTTCCGACATATTCTGGATGTCCTTGTTTGATAAAAAGAGAATCCAATAATTTCTGATTTCTCATTTTTTCTGGACTTTTTTTGTACTCTGCAAGGATAGAGTCGTACTTGGGATTAGATGCGTTAAACGCCCAAAGACGAAAAGGAAACAAATAAAGGTCTTTTTTATTAGGTTTTTGCCTCACATAATCTTCGAGTTCATCTTTGTGGACTGCGCCATCAGTGAATTCGAAATTGTTTTTTGTAAGAAGATACTCCCCAGCAGGAACCTTTTTGGTGGTGCTGCAAGCATAAAGCAAAAGAAGAACAGTTGCAAATGATAAATAGATATGATACTTTTGAAAATATTTTGTAAAATGCTTACCTCTCATAAAATAAAACTTATACAGTCTTTGGATAAAAAGAAATTCAGACAAAAATACAACTTGCTTCTGGTTGAAGGGAACAAAATTATATCTGAACTTCAGTATTCAAACTTTAAAATTAAGGAAATATTTTCAACCAATCCCGATGAATTGAATTTTATTTCTGCAGAGACCTCTACTGTTTCGGAGAATGAACTTAGAAGGATCAGTTTTCTGAAGAATCCTAAAAATTCTGTGGCGCTTTGTGAAATTCCAGAGCAGGTGATGCTACAGGATGTAGATTTTCAGTTGGTTTTGGACGGAATACAAGATCCCGGAAATCTAGGGACTATTATCAGGCTTGCCGATTGGTTTGGGATAGAGCAAATAATTTGCAGCGAAGATACCGTTGATGTCTACAATCCAAAGGTTATTATGTCAACAATGGGTTCTTTTGCGAGAGTTAATATTGTTTACCAGGATTTGGAGAAGTTTTTCAAAGAAACCAAGAATGTTAATCTGGGAGCAGATATGGTAGGAGAGAGTATCTATACTTACGAATTTCCTCAAAAAATGAATTTAGTTCTCGGAAATGAGGGAAACGGAATTAGGGAGTTAACATGGGAATATATGAATTCCTATATCAGTATTCCAAGATTTGGTAAGTCGCAAGCCACCGAAAGTCTTAATGTCTCGATGGCGTCAGGGATTATTCTTGGAGAAATATTTTCTAAAAGAGCATAAAAAAAGCCGAACAGATGTTCGGCTTTCTTATTTTTTAGATCAGTTTTTCGAAACTGGATACACTTTTATTTTTTTGATATTGTTCTAATTGCTCTCTAGCATATCGCAATGCAATTGGAGCTAAATATATCATTGCAAAGCCAAGTGCTTTATTTTGCCATTTAGAACTTTTGATATTTTTCTTTGCAAAATTTCCAATCAATGCAACAGCTCCTAATTGAAGCATATCATCAACAACCCCTCCTTTGAGAGCTGTATTGGCAATCCCCATCATGGCATCTCTACTAACAATGGAGTCTTTTACTGTTCCAGAAATTTTCTTTACAATTACATCTTTTCTTAGCGCTGTCTTGGCATGACCCTCTTCATCATATTCATTTTTCAGAAAAGTGTCACTTGCTCCGTTGGTAATAACGCTCAGACTTTCTTTTGCATTATCAAACTTCAAAAGGCTTTCGATATCCGAAAGTTCTTGTTTTAACAATTCTTTTTTTCTTTTTAGCTCTTCGAGGCTACTGTATTTTACAGACATAATTATTAATCATTAATAAGTTTGATGAACCAATTTGCGAAGGTATTCTTAATCTCTTTTCTTTTATATAAAACGATAATAAAAGTTAAAAGATACATTCCTGCCATAATCAATAATCCATAAGCATAATTCCCTAGAAGCGAACCGATATAGAATCCAATTCCGATATTAAATAATAGGATAAAAGATAACAATGCGATTACCGCAGAGGTTAGATAAAGTAATTTTCCTGCTGTTAAAGAAGATTTTTCTGTGACTTGCAGCTTAAGAAGCTCTAATCTTTTTTCTGTATATTCTTTAAAAAGTTCGATCATGACGAAATGTTTTTTTACTGCTTAAAGATAGTTATCTTTAAGGTGATAAATGTAAGAAAAAAAGGAACAAAAAGTTCCTTTTTATTATTTGAGAGGGATTACTTAAGTCCGTCTAATTCAGTTTCAACATCTTTAACAACATCTGTTGTTTTTGATAAGATTTGGTCTCTATACTTGTCATAGTTTTCTTTAACCGTAGAAGAAAGGTGATCGTAACCATCTTTTACTTTTGAAGAAACTTCTTCGAATTTTTCTTTAGCTTTTTCAGAAGCTTTACCATATTCTTCTTTAGCTTGGTCTTGAAGGTCTTTCGCTTTCTTTTTTATTTTTTTTCTAGTTTCTTTACCTTCTTCCGGTGCATATAGCATTCCTAATAAAACTCCAGCAGCAGCTCCAGCTAATAGGCCTGCCAACAAAGCAGTAGCTTGGCTATTTTTTTTTGACATTTTGATTATTTTTTTAAAGATTAAACTTCTATTATTCTAAGATAACTTAGTGACTATAAATGTACCAAAATTACACGAGTTCTACAATTATTTTGGCAGGTATGTTAGTATGGCTTCCACAGTTTCTTCCTTAGTCATATCCGAATTGTCGATTAATATGGCATCTTCGGCTTTTTTAAGTGGCGCAATACTTCTTTCACTGTCAATTTTGTCACGAGAAATGAGATTTTCCATTACTGCAATTTTGTCAGTTTTGATACCCATGTTGACCAATTCATTATATCTACGTCTAGTACGTTCTTCAATACTTGCTGTTAGAAAAAACTTGTAATCTGCATCAGGGAGGATAACCGTTCCTATATCTCTCCCGTCCATGATAACACCACCGTCTTCTGCAATTTCTCGTTGTACGTTGAGAAGGTATTCACGGATTTCGGGTTGTTTTGCGATAAGACTAACGTTGGAAGAAACTTCAGGAGATTTCAGCTGTTGGGAAATGTTCTTTCCTTCTACATAGAGCACTAATTTTCCAGTTTCTTTTCTGAACTCGAATTGGAATTGTCCCAAATTTTCAAAAACCAAATTCAAATCTATTTCACCATTAACTTTTTTGAAATATTTTAAAGCAAACCATGTGACAGCACGATACAAAGAACCTGTATCTAAATGGATGAGGTCTAGTCGATGAGCGATTTCCTTGGAGATAGAACTTTTTCCAGTAGAAGAATATCCATCTATAGCAATTACCGGTTTTTTCATAATGCAAAGTTCAAGATTTTTTTTTAAAATGACCTTATGAAATTCAATAAAAATCCGATTTCTAAAATCAAGTTTTAGATTAAATGAGTATCGCTAGAAAAACGAAAGTGGTTAATTCTTAATTCATCTAAAATGAATTAAGATTCGAAGAAATCGGAAAAGAAAAACCTGAATTTTTTTCTAAATCAAATTAGTAACGATTTCCTGATAAATCGAACGATACACCGAGTTGGTTGACATTGGTAGAATTGTGGTAGCGGACGTGCGCATAATCTATTCTAATGGTACTAAAGCGAATTCCAAAACCGGCAGATAATCCAGCAAAACTCCTTTGGTCTAGGACTGCAAGCTCATTGCCTCTTCTCACGTTATAACCCAATCTAAGATTGAAAGCTTTCTCTGGAAAGATTTCTGCCCCAAATGAAAAATGGTCAGCGATTTTTCGAAGTGTCGAAACTTCCTGTCCATTAATGTTATAATTAGCAGAAATATTAAATTGCTGTAGGTCGTGTGCAGTAATTGTAATTGCAGCAGGGAATTTGGCTAAAATCTTAGTATAACCCAAATCCACTCGGAAGGGTAATGTTTCTCGATATCCGTTGAAAGGTTTGAACTGATAACCAAAATTTCGAGCAACCAAACTTACAGTTTCTTTTGTTTTTTCGAGATGATAAGCGACCCCAACACTTCCCGCTACAGCTCCAGATGTATAAGTGTCAATTTTGGAGCCAACATAGTCCAAACTTGCACCAATCGTCCATTCGTCCTCTAATTGTTTGGCGTAACTTAATCCAACAGCGTAATCAGAGGCACCGAATTCGCCATTTTCGTAGCCAGCTTCATCAGTTCGAGGCATTTTACCATAATCCATCACCTTCGCATGGACTGCAACAAGATTACCATATTTGAAATCTTTTGCAAAGGCCACTGTCGCATATTTGGAGCCTGCTAAATAAAAAGCACCATTGACGGAAAGTCTTTTGTCCATTTCAAGATTAAGTAAGGCGGGATTAACTGTCGTGAAATTAACGTCGTAATCTCTCACAGAGACCGCATCTCCTCCCAAAGCAGCTTGTCTTGGAGATACAGGAATATTAAGAAAAGGATATACATTAGAGCCAGCTTGTCCCTTTAAAACCAAGCCCAACCCCAAAAACGCTAAGAAAATTCCTTTTTTCAAAATATTGTTTGTATTGCAAAAATAATTCTTTTTGAAACTTATCAAAACAATTCTTCAATTTTAACTAAAGTTTCATGTTGACCTTATAACGAAATTATGAGGGTTTCATTATATTTGTACCAGAAATTACACAGAAATAATCCCTAACGATTAATACAAATCATTCATGAAATACAAAAGAATCCTACTGAAGTTAAGTGGAGAGGCACTTATGGGAAACCGTTCTTACGGAATTGATAATGACAGATTGCAGGAATATGCAGAAGAGATAAAAAAAGTAGTAGAAGAGGGATGCGAAGTAGCCATCGTCATTGGAGGTGGTAATATCTTTCGCGGATTAGCTGGAGCAGCTAACGGAATGGATAGAGTACAAGGTGATTACATGGGAATGCTAGCAACAGTTATCAACGGAATGGCTTTGCAAGGCGCCATGGAAAACATCGGTATCAAAACTCGTCTGCAAAGTGCTATTGAAATGGATAAAGTTGCAGAACCTTTTATCAAAAGAAGAGCGACGAGACATTTGGAAAAAGGTAGAGTGGTAATTTTTGGAGCAGGTACGGGTAATCCTTATTTCACAACGGATACGGCTGCAACTTTGAGAGCAATTGAAATTGGAGCTGATGTTATCCTAAAAGGAACTAGAGTTGATGGAATCTATGACAGTGACCCTGAGAAAAATGCGGATGCTGTTAAGTACAATTCGTTGACCTTCAAAGAAGTTTTTGATAAAAATCTTAAGGTAATGGACATGACTGCTTTTACCTTGAGTCAAGAGAATAACCTTCCGATTATCGTGTTTGATATGAACAAAGAGAATAACCTTCTAAAGATTGTTCGCGGAGAAAATATCGGAACTTTAGTTAATTTATAAATTTGATTTAAACCGAAAAAATAGATAGAAATGGAAGAACTGAATATGATTATTGATATGGTGAAGCAAGAAATGGATGCTGCCATGAAACATCTAGATCATGCTTTTCTAAAAATTAGAGCGGGTAGAGCTTCTACTACTATGGTACAGGATGTTATGGTAGAATACTACGGAGCACCGACACCGATTAATCAAGTGGCTAATGTTTCGATTCCAGATGCGATGACCATCAGTATTCAACCTTGGGACAAAACCGCTATTAGAGCTATTGAAAAAGCAATTATCGATGCTAACCTTGGTTTTGCACCTTCCAACAATGGAGAGTATATTATTCTTAATGTTCCACCATTGACAGAAGAAAGACGACGAGAATTGGCTAAAAGCGCTAAAGCAGAAGCAGAACAAACCAAGATTACTGTAAGAAACGCTCGTCAGGACGGAATGAAAGAATTGAAAAAAGTAGAAGGAGTATCTGAAGATTTAATCAAAGATATGGAAGCAAAAGTTCAGGTACTGACAGACAAATATATCGTGAAGGTTGACGAACATTACAAAGTAAAAGAAGCAGATATCATGAAGGTGTAATTCCTCAAAAACATGAATTCTATATAAAGAAAAAACTTCGGAATCTCTCCGAAGTTTTTTTATGCTTTTTGTCCAACTATTGATAACGTTGATGTTCTTTGGTTCCGCTAAATCTTTTCGTGAAAGGCTTTAATAATCCTTTGTATTTGTCGATATCAAAGATTTGAGAGTCAGTCAGCGCCTTATATGATAGCCATACTCCAAATGGAAATAGGATGAGGTTTGGTAACCACGAAGCCCAATAAGGATTGATTTTTCCAACCCAAGCCAAGTTTTCTACCGATAGATTAAGAACGTAAAAAATAATGAAAATAATAATCGCTATTACGACAGGAAGCCCTAATCCTCCTTTTCTAATGATAGACCCAAGACTAGCCCCAATCAAAAAGAAAATGACGCATGTGAAAGGATAAGCAATGATTCTTTGCTGATGCATTACCATTTTTGCGAACGATTTAATATGGGTATTAAACTCTTTTTCTCTGTTTTCGGTCGAAACTTTGATATTGTCCAGTTTGTTATATGCCTGATAAAGGATATCAAGTTGTTTTTGTTTTTTTACAGTATCTAGTTTAAACTGCTCTTTCGGTTTTTGCGTGTTGTCAGTGACCTTAATTTTATCAAGATATTTGATATAACTATTCATTTGGGGCGTGAGGTCACTGTTAATCCGTGTAAATTCTGATTGAGTCGTTTTTTTCTCCTTGCTAATCATTTCATCCAGTTGATTGTAGGTTTTGAAACGATAATCATCGGTGATTTTTTGCTCGTCCATCGCTTTTTTAACCAACTCACTTATGTCGAAATGTGACACTAGGGTGTCAAATTTTATAGCTTGGTCAGGTTGCTTTTGCCTTTCGATGGGACCTTTACTAGCATAGTTTTCTTCAAAGATATTACCGTCATACAACTCTAATTTAAGGTATCTTTTATCACTAGTGTTTTTGAAGGAACCTCTTTTGGCTACAACAGATTGGCTGTTCTCAAAAGCTGAAGACTTTTTGTTGATATAGACTCCTTCTACATTTTTACCTTCCTTATCCATCTTATCAAATTTTACAATATATCCTGGCAGTTGGTCGATAAATTGGCCTGGAGTAAAATTAAGAGCAGGTTTGGTGGAAGCAATATTATAAAGCATATTCCTCGCTTTCTTTTGAAAATCGGGTATAATATTGTTGGAAAAAAAGTAGAGCATTATTGATAGGAGGATGGTAACTACAAAAAGCGGTGTCATAACTCTGCTTAATGAAACACCTGCTGCTTTCATCGCAGCCAATTCGTAGCGTTCTCCAAATTCTCCAAAGGTCATGATGGATGCTAAAAGAACCGTTAGAGGCAATACTAGACTAATAACATTGATTCCTAGATAAAATAATAATTTGACAATTTCAAAATAAGAAAGACCCTTCCCCATCAATTGACCCAACTGTATCCAGACAATGTTGACAATAAATATGAAAAACAACACACTGAATATGAAGAAAAACGGTCCGAAGAAAGTTTTGATAATATATCGGTCTAAAATCTTTAGCATGCCCCAAAATTAAGAAAAAGCCACAAAGTTTGACTTTATGACTTCTCTTTTTTTATTTTTAATTAAAGTTATAGTTCGGTGACAATATAATCTGCGTACTTTTTTTTGTCGTACTTGAACATATTGGCGTCCAAAGTTTGATTTTCTTTGTATTCTTTAATTGCAATAACCGCTACATCTTTGTTGTTGCCATATTGCTCCAATTTTACCATTTGATTGTTGGCGCTGTCCACATAAAGGTAAACGTATTTCAAACCATTAGACTTAATCGGTATCAGCTTGATGAGGTCGGTATTTTTGCCGTTCATTTCTTGCTTTCCTACATAACTTACGTTGAAGTTTTTTCTATAAGTCTTAAGATAATTAAGTGGCGAAAACATCACATCGGAATCGTTAGGTTTTGCAATGGTTACTTCCATGTCTTCTTCATTGATGTTGTAAATTTTGGTTCCGTCAAATATCTGTTCGGTTCCCATAATTTTCAATTTGTATTTGTCTCCTTCGGAGTAGAAGATTCCAGGTTCTCTTTTGTTAACGATACCATTGGTTCCTGACCCAAACGTAAATTTGAAATAGGAATTTTTCTTAGCGTGATAGTTCTTGGTCACATCATCCAGAATTTTCTTGGATTTGGCATCAATAGTCTGCGCAAACGAGAGCGCTGTCATCGAAACAACTAATACTAGACTAAATATTTTTTGAAATAAATTTTTCATTTTTCTCTTTTAAATGTTAAGGTTTTGTTAAAGGAATGCCCTTGCAGGAGGGGCTTTCGATTATTATTTCAAATCTTCCAAAAACTGTTCCAAAGAATTAAGATCGGTAATTAAGACTTCTCTAGCTTTGGAACCTTGGAATGGCCCCACAATTCCTGCAGCTTCTAATTGGTCGATAATTCTACCAGCTCTGTTGTATCCTAATTTCAACTGTCTTTGTAACATCGAAGTCGAACCTTGCTGTGTCGAAACGATAATTCGAGCGGCTTCTTCAAAGAAAGCATCCTTTTCATTAGGGTCAAAACCACCAACGGTTGATGTACTATCATCAGAAGAATATTTTGGTAACATAAAGGCGCTTCCATATCCTTTTTGAGAGCCAATAAAATCTACGATTTTTTCAACTTCAGGAGTATCTACGAATGCACATTGAAGACGCAGAATTTCGTTGCCATTAAAGTAAAGCATATCTCCTTTACCAATCAATTGGTCTGCACCAGGAGAGTCCAAAATCGTTCTAGAATCTACACTAGAAATCACTCGGAAAGCAGCTCTTGCAGGGAAGTTGGCTTTGATCATACCTGTAATAACGTTCACAGAAGGTCTTTGTGTTGCAACAATTAAGTGGATACCTACTGCTCTCGCTAACTGCGCCAATCTTGCGATAGGATGTTCAACCTCTTTTCCAGCAGTCATAATAAGGTCCGCAAATTCGTCCACCACCAAAACAATGTAAGGAAGGTAACGGTGGCCATTTTCTGGATTCAGTTTTCTTTCGGTGAATTTTTTATTGTATTCTTTGATGGTTCTACAGAATGCATTTTTCAACAATTCGTAACGGGTATCCATCTCTACACATAAGGAATTAAGCGTGTTAATAACCTTGTGAGTATCTGTAATAATCGCATCTTCAGAATCCGGAAGTTTTGCTAAATAATGCCTTTCAATTTTCGAATAAAGCGTTAATTCAACTTTCTTAGGGTCCACCATTACGAACTTTAATTCGCTTGGATGTTTTTTATAAAGAAGCGAAGTAAGGATTGCGTTGATGCCAACAGATTTTCCTTGTCCAGTTGCTCCAGCCATTAACAAATGCGGCATTTTTGCCAAATCTGCCATGAAAATTTCATTGGAAATCGTTTTTCCAAAAACGACAGGTAAATCCATATCGCTATTTTGGAATTTTTGTGAACCAATAACACTTCTCATCGATACCATGGTTGGATTCTTTCTTGGAACTTCGATACCAATTGTTCCTTTTCCTGGGATCGGCGCAATGATACGGATTCCTAGTGCAGAAAGATTAAGCGCAATGTCATCTTGCAACTTCTTGATAGCTGCAACTCTAATACCTGCCTCTGGGACAATTTCGTATAATGTTACGGTCGGTCCAATGGTAGCTTTGATTTCAGCGATTCCAACATTGAAGTTTTTAAGAAGCCCAACGATTTTATTTTTGTTTTCTTCTAATTCTTCTTTGTTTACGGAAATTTCACCATTGCCGTAGTCATTTAATAAATCGAGAGGAGGGAACTGATATTTGGGTAAATCAAGTTTGTGGTCATACAAACCATGTTTTTCTACCAGTTCTTTAGATTTTTTTGAATCATCGTCCCAATCTTCATCTGCTTCTTGAGCAATTTCTACATTGAAGGAGAAATTATCATCAGTCGGTACTTCAATTTTTTGAACGCTAGGCTCTTTTTTCAATGGAAATCCCGTTTCAGCCGAAGTTTTGTTAGGGGTAGCAATTGGTTCGAAATCCTGGGTGACTTTCACTTTTGGAAAATCATTATCAATAACTTCTACTTTTTCTACTTTTGGAGCAGGAGGGATGACTTCCGTTCTTGGTTTCTCCACCTCATTATTTGCTACTATTTCTTCTAATTCGGTATCCGCTTCGAAGTCTTCATCGGAATTAGGCATCATTGATTTTACCTTTCCAATGGCCTTTTCGTTAATTTCGTTGAAACGTTCTTTAACGGCACTTGGTCTTAAATTAAATTCAAGAATAAAATACAAAGCAATGCTGGTGAGTATAGATAACCAAAGTCCGATTTTACCAATAACTGACTCCAAAAAGTCAGCAATCTGATAACCGTAAGCTCCACTCCAAACATTAGTGTCTGCCTTGAAAGCTCCCACAAAAATGGGTAACCAACAAATGAAAAACAAAGAATGTCCGACAGTTTTCCATGGTTTGAAATATTTTTTCTTAAGGATTAAAGTTCCAAAAACAAAAAACAAGAAAGCGACAATAAAAGCGCTAATCCCGATGCTATCGAAGATGAAAATTTTTCCTAACCAATCACCAATTTTTCCAAAAAGATTGGTGGACTTAATGGTGGTATTCATCATTGTCCCTGCTTGACTTTGATCTGCTTTCCAATTGAGTAAATAGGATGCGAAGCTCAAGGTCATTACGACAGAAATGAAAATGAGGAAGATTCCAAAGAAAATACGAGGTTTCGAAAGGGTCTTTGCCTTTTCTTGTGCTTTATCCGAAGGTTGTACTGGGTCTTTTTTCATAATTGCTGGATGCAAATTTATACTTTTTCGTTGAAAAAATTAACTTTAATTCGATGGAATCGCACTTCGATTTTCATGGTGAAGTTTGTTGAAAAAACATTTGGAATCATCATGTTTTTAAAATAACATCCTTATTTTTGCATGCCCGTAAAATATACAAACCTTTAATCTTCGCAATGAAAAAATTTCTTAATATTTTTATCTCAACAAGGACGACAGCTGTATTATTGCTAGTGTACGCATTCGCAATGGCTTATGCGACCTTCTTAGAAAATGACTACGGAACGCCATCAGCCAAAGCTCTAATTTATGAAGCAAAATGGTTTGAGTTAGTGATGCTGTTGTTAATCGTTAATTTTATAGGAAATATAGCGAGATATAGACTTTGGAAGAGAGAGAAGTGGCCAGTTTTGATTTTTCATTTGGCTTTTATTTTATTATTCATCGGAGGTGCCATCACTCGATACATTAGTTATGAGGGTGTTATGAAGATTAGAGAAGGAGAGGCTTCTAACGAAATTATTACCGATAAGCATTTTTTCAAAATGGAAATTTCGGAGCTTGGAGATCGTAGTCGTTATGAAGATATTCCTTATCTGATGTCACCTTTGCACAAGGATTTTGACGCCAAATATAATTTTGCAGGTAAGATAATTTCAGTCAGGACTTTAGACTACGTTCCTAGAAAAAAGGACAGTTTAGTGGCTTCCGGTACTGGAGAAGAATTTATGCACTTTGTTGTTGCAGGTGATGAGGGTAGAGAAAATCATTATTTGAAATCAGGAGAAAGTCAATCTATTCATGGGACTTTGGTTACCTTCAACAGACCTATCGAAGGAGCAATCGAATTTAAAAAAGAAAATGGACAGTTGTTTATAAAAACACCGGTTGATGCAGGTTTTATGGTAATGGCGACTCAAGCAAATGGTGCAACCAAAGCAGAAACCTATGAACCACTTTCTTTGAGAAGTTTGTATACGATTAATGATATCCGAATTGTGGTTCCTGAAGGTGTCAAGAAAGGGAAGTTGATTGAATATGAAGGAGATAGAAAGAAGGATGAAAATCTTCCAGATATGATGAAGGTGGAAGTAGCAGGTCCTCATTCTAAACAAGTAGTGAATCTTATTGTCCAAAAGGGAAATCCTAATTTGTACAAGCAAATCAAAGTGGATGGAATGGATATTATCCTCGGATTTGGGCCTAAAGTCTATAACACTCCTTTTTCTTTGAAGTTAGATGATTTCGTTATGGAAACTTATCCAGGAAGTTCTTCGCCAAGTTCTTATGAGAGTCATGTTTCTATCATCGACGAAGGGAAGTCTACTCCTTATAAAATCTATATGAATCACGTTCTTAATCATAAAGGATATAGATTCTTTCAGTCTAGTTTTGATCCTGACAGACAAGGTACGGTACTTTCAGTCAATCATGATTTCTGGGGAACATTGATTAGTTATATTGGCTACTTCTTTTTATTCACGGGAATGTTTGTTATTTTCTTCTGGAAAGGAACGCACTTCTGGAAATTACATGAATTGTTGAAAAACATTAACAACAAGAGAGCTGCTTCAATCATTCTTCTATTGTTGAGTTTAGGTTTAAGTGCTCAAAAAATCGAGACTCACGGCAAGTCTGATGGCAGTCAACAAGTTCAACAACATAGCGAAGGAGATGGTCACAATCATCAAGAGATTGCGCCTTCTAGCACTACTGCAGCTCCGTTGAGTAATATCAAAACGATTACGGCTGAAGAAGCGATTTCAAAAAATAAAATTTCGAAAGAACATGCGGATAAGTTTGGTTATTTGTTGGTACAAAATATTGAAGGACGTATTATTCCTATTAGTACGCAAGCTTTGGATGTACTTAGAAAAATATATAAGCATGATTCTTTTAGAGATGGTAAAGGTAATTCCTTATCTGCAGAACAGTGGTTTCTTTCCATTAATACAGATGCGACAGGCTGGGCAACCGTTCCGTTGATTAAAGTGGATAGTAAAGGAGGTCAAAAATTACTAGACCTTACTAAAGCTGATGAAGATGGATATACGACTTTGCTTAATATGTTTCCAACTGATGCTAGCGGGAATATCCATTACATCTTAGAAGAGGAATATAATATAGCATTCCGTAAGAAGCCAGCAGAACAAACAGAATATGATAAGCAAGTTATCAAGCTTAACGAAAGAGTTCAGATTTTTCAAGAGTTTTTTAATGGACAATTGATGAGAATTGTACCTGTGAAAAACGACCCTAATCACCGTTGGAATTCTTGGCTTAATGCCAATATGGAACCAGATATGGAAGCTCAGAAAGTGATGGCTCCGTATTTCCTTAGTCTTATGGACGCACAAAGAGATGGGAATTGGTCAAAAGTGGATGAAGAATTAAAGAAACTTTCGGATTATCAACAAAAATGGGGCAAAAATGTTGTGCCTTCTAAGTCGCAAGTTGATTTGGAGGTTTTTATGAACCGCATTAATATTAATTTCAAACTGTTGATTTTTTATTCTTTGGTTGGAGGATTGATATTTATTCTTGGATTTTATGAGCTTTTCAAGCCAAACAAAATTGTTAACAAGATTATTAAAATCTTGATTATCATTGGTAGTATTGGTTGGATGATACAGTTAGCAGGACTTATTGGTCGTTGGTATGTTTCAGGGTACGCTCCTTGGAGTAATGGTTACGAGGCAATTGTCTTTATTTCTTGGGTCGGTATCACCGCTGGATTGATGTTTTACTTTGGATTTTCGAGACCAGGTTTAGAAAACAGAGCTAAACTATCTGTAATGAAAATGATTACCGGAGGTAATTCGTCCAATGCTTTGATTCCAGCTTCTGGATTTTTGGTGGCCATGTTATTAATGGGATTTGCTCATGGTGGTTCTGCACTAGACCCTCAGATTACTCCACTTGTTCCCGTTCTGAAATCATATTGGTTGATTATACATGTTGCCATTATTACAAGTAGTTACGGTTTTTGCGGATTGTCATTTGTCATCGGTTTGATCGTATTATTATTCTACATTTTCGCAGGAAAAGAAAGCTATCAGCTAAATCGTGATACAACGATAAAAGAACTGACTATTGTTTCGGAAATGTCGATGACTATTGGATTATTTACTTTGACCGTTGGTACCTTTATGGGTGGAATTTGGGCGAACGAATCATGGGGAAGATATTGGAGTTGGGACCCTAAAGAAACATGGGCTTTTATTTCCGTGATTGTTTACGCCTTTGTTCTTCACATGAGATTAGTTCCTGGGCTTCGCGGAAGATGGGCATTCCATGTTGCGGCGATGTTCTCTATTTCTAGTATTATCATGACCTATTTTGGAGTTAACTATTATTTGAGTGGTTTGCACTCTTACGCTGCAGGAGACCCTGTCCCAGTTCCGATCTGGGTGTATATTGGTATTGCAATTATGGTTACACTTGCAACGGTTTCTTATTTCAAATTCAAAAGCCTTACGAAGAAGGCATCTTAATAAAAATATATAAATAATTAAACCCTTTTTGAATCATCAAAAAGGGTTTTTTCTTGGTGATGAATAAGTTTGTTTTAATGAAGAACACGTAAGCGATTTATTAAATGTGTTCTCTTAATTAATCCAATGCCTTATTGCTTAAAAAAAGAGCAAATGAGTTTATTTTAAATTTTTAATTAAAGTAGCTTTGAATTTTTTCGATTTCTAAATCAGAAAATTCTGAAACCACAATATTGGCTTTCCCATAATCTTGCCCAGTTGAATGCTCACTTTTGTAGGCAGCACAGAAAATTCCAGCAGAATATGCGGCAAGAATTCCGTTGGTGGAGTCTTCGATAACCATACAATTTTCCTTTGGTTCTTTTGCAATTTCTGAAGCTAGAATAAAAATTTCAGGGTGAGGTTTTGATTCTTTAAGGTCAGCTCCAGAAATTTTTCCTATAAAATAAGGCTCTAAACCAAATTTTTCAAAAACCCAGTTGATGGTATTCATGTGAGCAGATGATGCGAGCACGAGTTTGATTCCATTTTGGTGATAATGTTCTATCAAGATTCGGACTCCTGGAAGCAAATCGAAATCGGGGTCGTTGTCGAAATAATGCTTGAAGTAGGTTCTCTTAATGGTTGCAAGTTCTTGCCAGGATTGATTTAATTTGAATTTTTCTTTCAACCGTTCCATAACGCTTTGCGTGGAAGAACCTGTAAAAGTCACATAATATTCTTCTGTAACTTCGATTTCCAAATCGTCGAACATTTTGAAGTAAGCTTTTCGATGCAATGGTTCTGTATCTACAATGACACCATCCATATCAAAAAGGACTGCTTTTATTGGCATTTTTTATTTTTTTTCTAAGAATTCTTTTGCAATTGTATAGTAATCGAAGCCATAATGAATCATATAGTCTCCATTGGTTTTGAGAATAAAAAAGGCTGTACATTGATTTTGGAGAGGAAACAGCGTCTTCTTAAAATATCCCGAATCTATAATGAAATTATCTCTTTCGGAAATAAGTTCTTTTTGTAAAGCGTCATTGGTATAAACGAAAAAGTCGACGACTTGATGATCTTTACTTATTAATGCTGAAAGATTAATGCAATTATCTAAAATTTTCCTATTTGACTTAGTCGGTTTGTAGCAAGTACAATTTTCACCAAATTGATAAAAGTTTATGAGTATAGATTTGTCACTTGGTATTTCTTTTTTTAGATTAGTTTCTAATTCTTTTATTATACTTTTTGTATCTGCAGAACTTAGCTTTCCAAAAAATGATTTTCTACTTGCAAAATAATCTTTGTTATAATCAGAATTAACTTTTGGGTGGTTCGCTTTTTGAGCAAATAATAAAATTCCGAATAAGAGTGAAAAAAAAATGCAGTAGCACCTCATTTGTAATTAAATTTTTACAAAGTTAAAAAAATTTGCAAGGGATGAATAATTGAATCTTTTTTCTGTTGTTAATTTCATCGCCAAACCGATTCTAATTCTTAGCTATATGCATAAGGTAGAGATTATTATAATAATTAGAGAAAATCACTAAACATTTTCGAAAAAGTATTTTTTAATTAATTAATTATTTTAGTTTTAAAATCCATTCAGATATGGCGTCCAAAGCTTTCGGAGAAATCGTTTCTTCAATTTGGCTGTATTCTAGTACTGATCCTGTGTTAGCGGTTTGTAATAAGTGATTAAGCTGGGGAATTTCTGTGGTTTTAAAATTTTTATTTCCAGCTTTTTCTAGCGATTTTTTGATTCCGTCCAAGTTCTCTTTCGGAGGAACTTGAGCGTCCAAACTACCATTAATAGCCAGCGTTGGGATTTTGATTTTATTTAAATTGTTTTCGGGATTGTATTTGATGAAATATTGAAACCAATTGTTGTTACAAAAAGCTAACGCTTGGCTTCTTACTTCCTCTGAAGCGTACTGTGAAAAGGGATTTTGTCCTAATTTCGTAAGAAACACATTGAAATCATCTGCGAAGTTTTTTCCTTCATAGTTCTTTACAAAAGTATAGATTTGGGCATTTTCCTCTGCGCTTTTCTTTGCCATTTCCTCAGAAGCACCTGCTGATATCGAAAGATGGTAGGTCTGCAATTTCATGAGTTGGTCACTTGGTATTCCTTGTGCTGCGAGTAGAATCATCGACTTAACATTTTTGTTTTGATTGGCGACCATGGGTGCAATCAGGCCACCTTCTGAGTGACCAATTAAGCCAATATTTTTGTATCCTTTTTTCACCAAATAATTGACTGCAGAGTTAATATCACCTGCAAAATCTACCGAATTAGGGTCATCCTTTCCTGCTTCCGAACCACCAATTCCCCTATCATCAATACGCAAAGTTGCAATTCCTTTTCTTGCTAAATCATCTGCAATAACCAAAAATGGTTGATGTCCAAATAATTCAGAATTCCTGTTTTGTGCGCCACTTCCCGTAATCATGACGAAAATGGGTGATTTTTTGGAGAAATCAAATGGAGTTGTTAATGTTCCTGCTAACAAATTTCCTTCGGTTTCATTTTTGAAAGAGACTTCTTCGTTGTTGTAGGGAAACTTTGGTTGTGGTGTTTGAGGTCGATGGAAAGCTTGTTCATTTTCCTTCATTTTGGTTAAAATTATTGGAAAAGACATTCCGTTTTGGGTAAGTGTTCCCTCAATTTTTTGATTCAATAATTTTCCTTTATACAGAAAGTTGGCTTGATTAATTTTGAACGAGATTTCACCATTGCTAAAAACAGTTTCGTCAACAGGAATTCCTGTTACGCCTTGTGCAGGGCTGTCCATCGTTGATTGGTAGGCTTCTGAAACTTTTTTAACATGGAAAACCAAAGGTAATTTTGTCCCCTGAAACTCAAGTTCTCCCTTCCATGAACCTAAAATTTCTTGAGAAAAAATGTTTTGAAAAAATAATAAGACTAGGATGGTGAGTAATTTGGTTTTCATATTTTTTCTATTTTAAATTGAATTTTCTTTTAATTGCTTTTTCGGTTCTGTACATCAAGACTGCGGTTCCAGTAGCACAAACGATCAGTCCCATAATCATATTTTGAGTTTCAGTCAGTGAAATGAAATTTGGGAATGCGCTAATAATAATCATTGCAATGCTCACTTTAATCCCTTCGATGCCCGATTTCTTTTGGGCGTAATCCCATGTTTCTTGATTGAGCATTGAGTTTTTGGTTCTATATCCATACAAATGATTGATTTCTTTTGGCGGGAAAAACGAAGTTATTAGAATTGTAATCAAATAAATGGAGCCTACCAAAAGAGAAATAAACAAATAATTTTGGACGATGTAGACCATATTTATAACGCGTACATTAATAGTTTTGAAACAGTTTCAGCCAGAACTAAAGCGATTGCAAAAAACACCCAATGTTGCCATTTTTTGACATTGGTTGCTGTTTTGAAACCATAGATCAACAACACAATCATATAAGCAACTGCAATTAATCCTACGACAGAAAAAGCCGTAAGAAAGGCCAATTCGCCTGTGCTTAATGGAGGTAAGTTTGGATTCTCAATTCCTTCTATCAACTTGTCTGCAATGGTGTTCATTTTTTCGTTATTGGTAAAGATTCCGATGATATAGAGTGGGAATCTAGAAATCATGGCAGCATTAAAGATGTCGATATATCTTGTTTTGGGATTGATTATTTTTCCAAGTATAAAAAGTGGGACAACGACAGAGGCGAGGTCAATGAGTAGTGTGAGTGCACTTTTTCCAAGGCTCATTTCTTGAATATGAACATCGAAAACGCCATCAAATATTACTCCGAAATGATAGCTAATAAAGCATCCAGCAAGGGTTACAATAATTCCAAAAATAAGTAATGATATTTCTGAAAATTTAGAAAACGGATTAAAAATAATTTTCCAGTTCATATTTTTAAGTGTTGTATCTTTCAATTAAGTTCTAATTTTTTTAGTCATCAGTCATCCCTCACCTATCTTCAATCATCTCTCATTCTTTCACCTCAATATTAGGATTTATTTTCAGTAAATCATTTTTTAATTCATCAAAATTCTTTGGGGAAATGACGACACTAGCGTTTTTGTAGTAGATTTCAACTCTACCAGAAAGGCTAGGAGCGGGAGATGAAATAAGGTTCCAAGTTTTTTCGATTTTTCGGATTTCTGATACCTTAATTTTGGTCGTCCCGAAAAAAGAATTTTTGATATACAAAGTGTCAGCGTCGATTGAATATTTAATTGAAAAAAATAAGAAAAGAACAAAACACAATACCAAAAGTGGAATAACTAGTCCCCAAATAGAATCATTGTTTTCACCAAAACTTCCCGAAGCAACACCATTTATTGCCCCAGCTATAGGAAAAGCCATTACAATTAAAACAATGGCCAATAATTCCCAACCAATTTTTACGGGTATATTTTTTTTCATTTTTTATAATCTAATTTCCAATCTCCAACTCCCTAATCTTTGCAATCAGGTCATCGACTTTATTTCTCATTGTAGGATAGGAGAGCTCGGCTTGTTTTGCCATTTCTTTGATACTACCGCTTGTGAGAAAAAAATTAAGGATAAAATCTTGCTCCTCTCTGGATAATTTTAGAAATAAAGGAAGTTCGTAATTACCATTGACCTCCGTTTTACAATGATTACAGCGCATCTGACTCACATTGAGTGATGATTCGCAACTAGGACAGATGATAGGAAGCTTCATTTTTTTTTGTTGTTTAATTTTGTTATTCTCAGATTTGAACAAACTAAATAATAAACAAATCTAATATTTTTTTAATAAAGTTAAAATAATTTTTAATAAAGTTAAAAAAAAATAGTAGAAACGTGCTTCCTCATCACTGGAAGTGAATAAAGATAAATATTGAAAAATGGTGTTACATCCTCAGTTTGAAACCGATTCCGTGTAAATTATCGATTGAAATTGATTCTTCTTCTGAAAATATTTTGCGCAGGCGGGAAATGAAAACGTCGAGACTTCTACCCATAAAGTAATCGTCGTCTCCCCAAAGTGCTTTCAGGATGTCTTCCCGTTTGAGAACCGAATTTTTGTTTTCCACAAAATATCGCAATAATTCGGATTCGCGTTGCGTAAGGTTGGTGACCACATTACCTTTGGTGAGCGTATAGTTTTGGGTGTCAAAAACAAAACTTCCGACCGTTAATAGTGGAACAGTTGGAGTAGAATTACTTTTGCTAGAACGTTTTAGGAAAATTTCTATTTTTAGTATCAATTCCTCGATGCTGAAAGGCTTTATCAGATAATCATCTGCACCAATTTTAAGACCTTTGATTCGGTCTTCTTTCAGGGTTTTTGCAGATAGAAAGAGGATGGGGATATTTTGGTCGCGCTTTCTGATTTCGGTAGCCAGTTCAAAACCATCCATTTTGGGCATCATAATATCAAAAAGGCAAAGGTCGTAATCACCATTTTTAAAGCATTCCAGAGCGATTTCGCCATTTTTGCAATGGGTAACATCGTAGAAAGCTTCCAAGTTATCTTGGGTAAGAAAAGCTATCGTCTCATCGTCTTCTGCGTACAAAATTCTACGTTTTTCCATGCTTATTTTTTAGGAAATAAAATTGAAATGGTGAGCCCTTTCGGTGTGTTGTTGCTTGCCCAAATTTTCCAATGGTGCTGTTGAACAATCTTTTTCACATAATAAAGGCCAAGTCCAAATCCCGTTACTTCGTTGCTTTTTTTATTGGCAACTCGGTAAAACCTGTCAAAGATAAAATTAAGATTTTTTTGTGGAACTCCAATTCCATTGTCTTTGAAGTCTAGTTGAAGTCCTTTCGAAGTTTTTGAACTTGTAATTTCAATCAAAGGATTGCCATCACAGTACTTAATGGAATTGTCAATAAGGTTCTGGACAATGTTATAAAAATGAAATTCGTCCGCTAATATAGTTTCGTTAGGGTCAATGCTCAAATTGATGGTAAGATTTTCGTGCTTGATAAGATTGGTTTCGATGACGGTCTCCAAAGCTTCTTTTAGATTGAGTTCAACGGGTTTTACTTCCAAAGCTTCTTGGTCACTTCTTGCAATATTGAGGATTTTTTCGATGTGGTTATTTAGCTTTTTTCCTTGATTACTAATAATGGATGCGTAATTTTTGAGTTTTGGGTCTGCTTTAATAACATCTTGATTACTGAGATAATCCGATGCCAAAAGAATCGAAGATAAAGGCGTCTTGAACTCATGCGTCATGTTATTAATAAAATCACGTTGTAACTCCGAATATTTTTTTTGCTGAATCAAAGTGTAAATGGAATATACATAGATGATTAAGATAATCATCAACGCTCCAGAAAGTACGAACCAGAACCGCAAAGAGCCAATGAGATAGGTGTTTTCGTTGGGAAATCTGATGGCAAAATAATAGACGAGACCTTGATATTTTTTGAATTCGATGTCTTTGTCTTTTTTGGTGGAAGTATCATCACTGAGCGAAATGTAATTTCCATATACCATATCGTCACTTTGACAATTGTAGATGGCATATTCGAAATCGGTAATAATATTAAATTTGCTAAACTCCGACTTCAAGTAATGTTCTAAAACTGGAGGATCAATATTATCTTTAAGATTAACTACGTAGTAATCGTCAGAAACTTTTTTGATTAAATCTTTGGAGCTAAAAGAGTGACCATTTTCTTTGTAAATCTCTCTTGCTACTTCCTGCAAAGCAATATGAACTTTCTGATTGAATTTTTCCTTCTCCAAACTGAACGCCTGAAATGTCCAAAATAATTGAGCAATCAAGATGCCGACCGTGGCAACCAATCCAAGTAGAACAATAATATTGAGCTTGTTAATTTTCAACAGAAATGCGTGATTTAATTGTGTTTATGAGGCAATAATACTTAATTTTTTTCTTAAGGAAGGTCTGTTAACAATTCATTAACAAAGATTTGAAACCGCTTAACAACGACCATGTCGAGACTGTTCTATATTTGTATCAAAGTTATTGAGAAATATTAATCTTTAAAAATATAAATTATGAAAGCTGTAAAAATCTCCTTATTGACGTTAATGTTGGCGGCAGTGCCAGTAAGTTATACTGCATCAACTTCTGTTAAAACTACTATTGATAGTTTGGTTGACAAATTTGTTGCTTGGAATGCTACTACTATCGATGTAGGAACAATTCCTCAAGGAACTCCCAAAACCATTAAGTTTGAATTTGTAAACAAAACAAATAAGCCAGTTTTAATTACCAACGTTAAGCCTTCTTGCGGATGTACAGCTGCTGATTATACAACTACAGCTATTAAGCCAAAAGGGAAAGGATATGTTAACGCAACATACAATGCTGCTACAGAAGGAGGTTTTTCTAAAACAGTAACTGTTACTACAAGTGATAATCCTAGTCCAACAACTTTGACCTTCAAAGGCGTAGTTGCTAAGAAATAATCAAGAAAATATCTCACGCGTGTCGTCGTGAAATAGAAAGTGTTTACTTTAATCTTTAGGAAGCCTGTTGGAGCAATTCGACAGGCTTTTTTATTGGTTTTAGGAAACAGAAAATTATAGTCTACGAGATGCACGATAATTCTGATAATTATTTACATTTGTTCAACAAAACACATGTAATGAAGAGACTTTTTTTTCTGTTATTTTTCGTTTGGACAAGCTTAATTTTTGCACAATCTAATTATATTCATTCGATTACCAAGAAGCAAGAATTCATTAATCTATCTGGAAAACCATTAGCAGATAAGTTCACCAATATGAGGTCGGTGAAAGTGGTTTTTGACTATTCGGCGAAGAAGATATATTTTTTTCAAAGTGAAATATATACTTATCATTATGATTTTTGCTCCCAAGTTTTGGGTTTTAGAGGAGAATTAGGTGATTTCAACGACTTAAGCTATAATCCAACCAATAACAGAGCATATTTGTTAGCCAACATTAATTATCTCCAAGACACCGATGATTGGGTAATGGAATTGGCTGCGTCTGATGATATGAATCCAACTTTGATTAATTTCTTTTTTGGTGAAGTCAAAAAGCATGTTTATTTCAAAGAAAAATTAAAATTTTACCTTAATTCTCCACATGTCATTTCGTTATACAGAGATGGTAAATTAAAGATTCCGTGTGTGTTTTCAGACTTTATCTTCAGTAGAATTACAGAGCAATCCATCGAAAAATCTTCAACTGTAGGTGTTCTTAAAAAATATGATTTAGTCAACAAGCAGCCATTTAATGCTAAATCCGACGAAATTGTCATTATCAATACCACTCCAGAGTTTATACCAGAAGTAAAAGGGATTATTGTTACCGAACTTCAGACACCATTAAGTCATTTGGTTTTACTAGCTAAAAACAGAAATATTCCCGTGTACGTGGATACTAAAATTTGGGATAAAGAGTCGGTCAATGGTTTGATCGGGAAAAAGGTTGAGTTGGTTACTAACGAGAATAATTACAGCCTGAAAGCAACTCAGAAGAAGATCTTAGCGAAGGTGGCTCCAGCAAAAATCAATCTAGAAAAGAATCTTTCTACGAAAGACTTAGTGGATTTGGAGCAAGAGCTTCCTCAAAACATTGTGAGTTCCATTGGTTCTAAAGCTACCAATTTAGGTTTATTAAAAAGCATTGCCAAGGAGATGAAATCCTTCAAAACGCCAGAATACGCGTTCGCAATACCGTTTTATTATTATGATGAACACATGAAAGGATTCCGGTCTCATATTGATGAAGTCTATGCAGTTCCGAAAGATTCTGTGAAGCTTCTTGAGGCTAAACTCAAAGACTTGAGAAAGTCCATTAAAAACTCCAAAGTCAATCTCGATCTTTTGGCGAAAGTTAATGAAAAACTAGGTCAACAAAGTGATTTTAAGAATTTTAGATTCCGTTCTTCTACCAATGCAGAGGATTTGGAAGGCTTCAACGGAGCTGGATTATATGATTCCAAAACGGCGGTGATTGGAGATTCTGTAAAGACTGCGGAAAAGGCGATTTTAGAAGTTTGGTCAAGCTTCTGGAATTATCGGGCATTTGCAGAGCGACAGATGTTTGGGATCGACCACGAAAGTTGTGCAATGGGAGTCTTGGTTCACCGTTCCTTTCCTGATGAAAAAGCCAATGGAGTCTTGGTTACAGAGAATTTGTATCGTGATAAATACGAAGGAATTACTGTCAATGTTCAACTTGGCGAAGAATCTGTCGTAAAGCCAGAACCAGGCGTTACCTGTGACGAATTCTACGTCCATAATTTCAATAATTTTGGAGAGGTTGTTATGGATTACCGTTCTACATCAAGTCTTAACAAGGGTAAGCCGATTTTGGATGAGACCCAAATCAAAACACTTTTCAAGATTTCTCCAACCTTAGAAAGAAAATTGAATAGCCTTTGGATTAAAAGAAAAATGGCCAAAAAAAGTCGTCCTCTTGATGTCGAATTCAAGATTGTTGGTCCCAAAAATGAACTTTACATCAAACAGGCGAGAGCATTTATGAATTAATAAGAAACCCTTAGAATAACAAAATCTTGTTTGAGGTCTACGCTTTTTATTTGATAGCTAAACGTTTTTAGTTTCATTTTTTCGGCTAAAAGCGAACGTCTTCCTGTATCATCTAGAGCAAGGAAATCCAATGTTGTGGTAACTTCAAAGGTGTTTTTCTCGGTGGTTGCAGGTGTTTTTTTGTCAAGATAATTAAGAAACAGATAGATTAAAACGACCGCAAGGTTAATTCCCAATAATGCGGGAAGATTTTCTATAGGTAACAGTCCATCCAAAAGAGAAAGTGTAATGGAAACAAAGAGAAAAACAATCGTCTGTATACCGAATGTCTCTGTTCTGAATCTCAAAATCGAAAAAACGGCAAACAATCCAAAGCCTATTCCTAGACTATAATCTGCCTTGACAAAAACAATACACATAAAAAAGGTGCAAATGCTGATAAGACTCAACAAAGGATGTAAGCGAAAACTTCGCATTCGGTTAGAAAGGAGATAGAGTGTAGAAATTGATATGCAAAGGATGAGCAAGCGCTCAAAAAGTTCTGTTGTTTCCATCGAAAATTCTTGTGTTTTTTTAATCAATAAAACCTTTTGGATATTTGGGGATTCTTTCCAGCTCTTCAAGTAGATTTTTGGGGAAAATCCTATTGAGAAGTTTCACTTTTTAAAATATATTTCCCAAATATTCAGCAGGCAAAATAAAGAGCAAATATACAGTTTTGAACGAAAGTTTTTGAGGGAAAAATCATAAAATGAAATTCAAGTAATATTGCTTAATTTTGATGCGTTTAAAAAATTGACTTTATGAAAGATTTGATGGGGAAGGCGATTTGGGATTTTTACCATAACAACGCACCCAAAGATTTAGAAACCGAAACTTCGATTTCTGAGCGGGACTTACTTCCTGTGTCTTACCTTTTCCGTTCCTTCGATGAAATGAACAAAATCGAAAGAAAAGCTTTAAATCTTTCTTCAGGAAAAGTTTTGGATATTGGAGCAGGAGCTGGTTCGCATAGTTTGTACTTGCAAAATAAAAAAGGTTTGGAGGTTACCGCTTTGGATATTTCTCCTAAAGCTATTGAGGTGTGCAAAGAAAGAGGTGTTAACAAAGCTATTTGCGAAGATATTCTAAAATTTGAAGAGGAAAATTTTGATACCATTTTGCTATTGATGAATGGGACGGGGATTTTTCAAAGTCTTCAAGTTATCGATATTTACCTCAAAAAATTAGCTGAGTTATTGAATCCAAAAGGACAGATTTTGATTGATAGCACCGATATTTTGTACATGTTTGACCGTGATGAAGATGGCGGAGTGTATATCCCAGCAGAGGGTTATTACGGAGAACTTGACTATTTTCTTTTTTACAAAGGCGAATCCGAAGAACCGACGAAATGGCTATATTTAGATTTTAATACTTTGAAAAATGCAGCCGAAAACAATGGTTTTAAAATCGAAAAAATCCTTCAAGAAGACGATTCTTATTTGGCTAAATTGACCTTTAAATAAATTG
>NZ_JBYVEB010000005.1:0-68270 GCF_058117085.1 Chryseobacterium sp. CG10_8
AGATTTAAATGCGCCATTTGATTGGGAACATCACAATTCCACCAAGAAAAATGTGAAACATTCCCAACGTACTTGTTCCCAACTTTTGTCGCAGTACCTTCTTCAACCCAAATCCCCATCTCTTCGTTAAAAGACCACAACGGAATAGTTGCCGGCGCAGACGAAGCTTGCGAAGAAGCAATTGGATAAGTAATTTGAGCTGTATGTCCACTTGCAATTTGTAAATCTTGACCAGCACTTCCTGTTAACTGCACATGCATCATTCCATAGGATTCTAACATACGGGCTTCTCCACTACTTCCACTTGCCAACAGACTTCCTGGCATAGTCTCATTAAAGTAAGTATCTGTTGTTGAAAGATTAAAAACTGCAACATTGACATTACCTGAGTAAGCGTTACCATTAGCATCTTTAAAACTTCCATCAAATTTGACAGACGTACCATCAGGAAGCGTCACGGTACTTGTTGCACCTGTTGCAATGGTAGAAGTCGTGGTAATAGGAATCATCATAATATTGACTATCTCCGTTAGTTGGAATCAAGACTCTTGAAGCATCCACAAAGCCGGTCTTAGTCACCTTTATATGTGCAAATTTTTCCTTCACTGGAGCATTCTTAATCATGAAGAAACCTTCAGATGTTGTCTGAACCGTAGAAGTCCCGATTGAAATCGTGGCTCCCGAAACAGGGTTACCACTCCTATCCAAAACCTGACCATAAAAAGTCCGGTTAACAGCGTTGCCGTAATTATATTGAAATTCGACGTTCTGTTCGTCTACATCTTCGTAGAACGAATCGCTTTTACATGAATTAGTAAAAAATGCAAAAAGCATAAAATAAAGTAAAACTTTTTTCATATTGATATTTTTTTATTACTATAAAGATACTGATTTTCATAATAGTTGCACTTCGGATTAAAAAAAAAATTAAAAAGTTGTAACATTTCGCTCTTATAGATGTCTTATATAGAAAAGTTCGGAATGTTGCAGAGTTGTACTTTGTATAACAAGATACTAAACATAACATTTGACCCAGCATTTCAAATATTTAAAGTAAAGATTACCACCACCATCAACTAAAGAATATCAAAACATGAAAAAAATATCTATCTCATTATTTTTACTTACAGGCCTCCTCGCCTTTTCACAAGAAAAAGCTAAAGCGGATTCAGTCAAGACTTCCGCAATTAAGGAAGTCACCATTCAAAAGAAAATTATTCAAAAAAAATCAGACCGCTTGGTCTATGATGTTGCTAACTCTCCTGTTGCTAAAGGAAACACCGCTTTTGACCTTCTCAAAGTTACCCCTTTGGTTTCTTCAACAGACGATAAAACCTTAAAGATCGCTGGAAAAAATAATGCAGTGATCTACATCAATGGTAGAAAAACCCAAATGAATGCAGAGTCTTTGGAAGGGTTTTTAAAAAATACACCAGCGGAAAACATCCAGAAAATTGAGGTAATTACCTTGCCAGGAAGCGAATTCAATGTAGAGTCTTCCGAAGGCGTTATCAATATCATTTTGAAGAAAAAAATGGATGATGGCGCGAACGGAAATCTGCGTTTCGGGAATACCCAAGCAAAACAAAACAGCCAATCCGCATCTGGAAATATCAACCTAAGAAAGGGAAAATTTGGAGCTAATGCAAGCCTAAGCTTTAGCGACAATATGAGAAATCAAGATTATACACTATTTAATGGAAATGATGAATATAGCTACAAATCCATAGGAAGTGTTGACAATGAAGATAGAAATCTCGGAGGATACATTAACATGGATTACGCTTTGACCGAAAGACAGAATATAGGTCTTAACTACAACCTCTGGACGAGTGAAACACCAGAAATGCATTCTGATTTTTTCAATATTATAAATGAATCAGAATATACCAATTCCAAAAACATTGGTCACGGAAAAGACACCAATCATTCGGTCAACCTCAACTACGAAGTAAAATTCGATGAAGATGGTACTAGTAAACTGAATCTCAATGCCGCTTACCTTAACTTCCACAAAACGGAATTCAACAACAATATCACTAACGAGGTAAATTGGGCGAACGAAATCATCAAAAAACAATCGGAGTTTAATCAAAAAGCACCTCAAAAAATTGATAATTATTCAGCAACAGTAGATTATACAAAAGCCTTTAAATCGTTTACTTTAGGAGCGGGAGGTAACTATAACAAAACAAAAACAGATAACGACACTTACTTTGAAACACTTGATACAACAACAGGAATTTTCAGCAAAGATGAAAACCAAAGTAACCATTTTGTTTATGACGAAAAAATAGGTGGTATTTATTTGAATTTAGAAAAGAGTTTTTCAGACAAATTCTCAGGAAAAATAGGGACTCGTTTGGAGTTCACGGATAGTTTTGGTGAAATATTAGGAACTACCACTACAGTCAAAAGAAACAACACCAACATTCTACCCACACTAAGTTTGAACTACAACCCGAGTGAAAATCACATGTGGTCTTATGCCTTTACCAGTCGAGTGAGAAGACCAAGTTTTTGGGAAATTAATCCAGTTAGAATTTATTTAACAGAGGTTAATTACGTGCAGAACAATCCTTTCATGAAAGCGTCTTCAGTCTATAACCAAGAGCTGATGTACATGTGGAAAGGGACATATTTTATTCAGATTCAGGATACCTACACCAGAGATGCAATTACGCAGGTTCCTTTACAAAAAGTAGTTGATGGTGTTAATACCATCCGTTACATCCGAACCAATTATGGAACCGAAAATAATTTTGCAGCAAATCTAGGATTTAACAAGTCTTTCTTTAAGCAAATTTGGACCGCAAATGTTGTAATAGGACTACAAGTGAATACTTTCAAAGGTTCTGTCGACACCGATCCAATTACCAATGAAGTTCTTGATCCTTTTGTATTTGATTATACTCTGGCGACCCCTTTCTTCCAAGCCAATAACAACATTAGACTGGACAAAAAGAAAAGCTGGTATCTAGGAGTCAACTACTTCTATCTTGGAAAATCTCGTCAGGATTTGGGAACGTTGGATCCAATTCAGCAGCTCGATTTGTCTTTGAAAAAACTTTGGAATAATTGGACATTTGCTTTTAACTTTTATGACGTTTTAAGAACCAACAAAATCCAAATTTTTGATCAGCAAGCTAATGGAAACTTTAACAGCATCAATCAGTATCAATATAGCCAAAAGGGCGCTTTAAGCATCACTTACAATTTTGGAAACCAAAAAGTGAAAAAAATTCGCTCTATTCAAAGTGCAGCTGATGACATCAAACAAAGAACAGGAAACTAAATTTCAAACATTCATATCAAACTAAATTGAAAAACCACCGGAATCTTTCGGTGGTTTTTAGTTTTTACTCTTTTGACTTATGTCACACTGAAAAAAGTCGAAGCATTTATTTTCTTGGCAAAAAAACTTCTGCCAACATACATCTTGCACTTCCGCCACCATTAACCTCTATGGTATTTAAATCTGAATAAATAATCTCCGAATATTTTTCAATACTCGAAATTTGTTCTTGTGTCAAAGAATTATATGCAGATTGACTCATCACCAGAAATGTTTTTGGTGTCATGCTGAGCGAAGTCGAAGCATCTGAGCTTCTTACTTGCAACATATTACCAGCAAATTGTTGCATTTGACTTTCTGAAATTTCAATCAATTCCTTTCCTGACTTCGTAATCATATCAACCACATGAGCTCTTTCAATCTCATCATCAATACAATCCAAACAAATCACAACAAATCGGTCCGCAACGCACATCATCACATTGGTATGATAGATAGGAAGTCTTTCTGCTCCCGCAGTTTGATAGGAATGAAAAACAATTGGTTGATATCCAATTCTTGCACAAAAATCTCTAAATAATTTTTCATCTAACCTCAACGAAACCGAACCATAAGCCAATTGATTATCGTGGTCGAAAATCATACTTCCAGTCCCTTCCAAAAACAAATTCTCGTTTTCAGAACCTGATAAATCAACAATTTCCTTAATCTCATAACCTTGATTCCTAACTTCATTGATAATCTCTTCTCTCCTTTCATCCCTGCGATTAGGAGCAAACATCGGATAAAGAAACACAGTTCCATCTGCACCAAAACTCACCCAATTATTTGGGAAAATAGAGTCGGGCGTGTGTGGCTCCAATGTATCTTTTACTGTAATTACATTAATGCCTTTCGAACGAAGCTTCTCAACAAAATTTTGAAACTCCCGCAAGGCTTTTGCCTGCGTATCAGAGTTCTCAGAATTAACCTGAAAGTAATTATTTTCAGCGGTTTGAGCGTTGTAGCCAAAAGCGATTGGCTCTATCATGAGAACGGTATCGGTTGTCTGCATTTTGATTTCAGAATTTTAGAAACCCAAAGATAAAAAAATAGCACCTTTCTCAAGGCACTATTTGATTTTGCTGATATGTTTTTTGATGATCGTCAGGTCACATCTTTGCGAATATCCTAAGTGAAACGCCTTTGCGAACCTGAAAACAATAGATCATTAAAAAAATCTTTGCGCTTGTTGCGTTAAAACGATCAATATCAAAAAAACAGATATCCATATATTATTAGTGGACAATTTATTTTTTATCCAAAACACCGAATACTTTTTGCAGTGAACTGGTGGTTCTCATGGTAGAACTATTTCGGATTCCGCTTTCTTTATCTGCAACCATTTTGAAAACGCCATTAATGGTTTCATTGGTTACATATTCGTTAAGATCCGTGGTAATATTTTGCCCTGTCAGAAGATTATATTTAGAAATTAATCCTTTCCAAACGGTATCTGCTCCCACTTTTGCCAAAGAAGCCTTAACCTTAGGCTGAAATGCAGTAAAAAGTTGATTTTGTGTCTTCGTTTGAAGATAGGTTGTTGCCGCATTATTGTTCCCCAACAAAATATTTTTGGCATCTGTGAAGGACATCGATGTAATCGCATTGGCGAAAATAGGCGTTGCTTCTTGCACTGCATCTTCTGCCGCTCGATTAAGAAGCAAAACTCCTTGGTCAGCCACCTTTCCCATACCTAAAGCCCTCAATTTGGTATCAATTACTCTCAATTTTTCAGGCATCAAAATTTTCACGGCTTCATTTTTATAAAATCCGTCTTGCACACCCAATTTGGTAATTCCTTCTTTCACCCCAACATTTAGAGCTTCCTTCAAACCTGACGAAATTTGAGAGGATGTCAAACTCCCAAGATTAACACCAGAATTATTGGTCGTTGAAGTTGTTGAAGTTTTTGTTCCAGAAGTTGTTTTAGTTGAAGATATGGTTGCTTTTCCGATATCTACACCAGTTTTATCTTTCACTGTACTATTAAGTACATCTAATATTTGAGCTTGGGTTGAAACTGAAAACGAAATTACAAAAAGGAGAATGATAGATTTTTTCATTATAAAGAATTTAGACTTTGGATGGCATTGAGTTCATGAAGTTAATTGCACTTCAAAATATTTTGTATTTTTAAGAACTTTAAATGTCCGATGAAAACAATATCTATACCGCTTTTAACTTTCTTAGCAATCTTCTTTTTTCAAATTCATTTCTCTCAGGAAAAATTGCCTTTAATTCCCTATCCTCAGAAGATAAAAATAAAGCAAGGTGTTTTTAAAATTCCTCAAAACTTAATTGCAGAAAAGGGTGTATCTAATGATACTTTTCTAAGCCTTAAAAATATTTTTTCAAAATATGGTATTGAAATTAAAGTCTCTGATGATAAAAACAGACCTAATATTTCAGCTTCTAATCAACCTCTCTTACCGTACGATGGATTCTCCGAATTTGAAAAATATGAATTAATTATTAACAGCAATCATATTTTTATAAAATCGAAAAGTGAAAAAGGACAATTTTACGCACTTGAAACTTTAGCTCAATTATTTGAAATCTATAAAGAAAAAGGCGAAATCCCTAACCTTGAAATCCAAGACTACCCAAAATTCGAGTATCGCGGAATGCACCTTGATGTAGCTCGTCATTTTTTTACAGTAGAAGAAGTCAAAAAATACATCGATTACCTCGCCATGTACAAGTACAACACGTTTCACTGGCATTTGACTGATGACCAAGGTTGGAGAATCGAAATCAAAAAATATCCAAAACTAACCGAAATTGGAGCTTGGCGAAATGGTTCGCAAGTTGGCGCATATTCGGACATGAAGTTTGACGACAAAAAATATGGTGGATTCTACACTCAAGAACAAATTAAAGAGGTAGTCAAATACGCCAAAGAACGACACATCAATGTTGTCCCCGAAATCGAAATGCCGGGACACGCCGTTGCTATTTTAGCTTCATATCCTGAATTATCTTGTCTTAAAGGTCCTTTTGAAGTTTCTAAAAAATGGGGTGTCGAAGACAATATTTTATGTCCTAAAGAAGAAACTTTCAAATTTCTGGAGGGTGTTATTGATGAAGTGGTTGAACTTTTCCCTTACGATTACATCCATATCGGAGGAGATGAAGCTCCTAAAAAAGTGTGGAAAGAAAGCGAGTTTTGCCAAAATTTAATTAAAAATTTAGGGTTGAAAGACGAGCATGAACTCCAAAGTTATTTCATCACCCGAATGGAAAAATACATTAACAAAAAAGGGAAACAAATCATAGGTTGGAACGAAATTTTGGAAGGCGGATTAGCTCCAAATGCTACCGTAATGAGTTGGACAGGGATTGAAGGCGGAATTCAAGCGGCGAAGACCAAACATAAGGCGATTATGACGCCGACTTCCACTAATTATTTCGATTATTATCAAGGAAATCCCGAAACTGAGCCTATTTCTATTGGTGGAGATTTGAAGTTAAACAAAGTTTATCAATACAATCCAATTCCAGATGCGCTGAATGAAGAAGAAGCTAAGTATATTTGGGGAACTCAAGGAAATCTTTGGACAGAATATATTTTGGATTTCCCACATGTTGAACATATGATTTTTCCAAGAATGATGGCGCTTTCGGAAGTTGCTTGGGGAACATCTAATCCCAACGATTACAAAGGTTTTGAAAAAAGAGTGACTGAACATTTCAAAATTTTGGATAAACTCGGAATCCATTATAGTAAAGCAATTTTTGAAGTTTCAGGGAAAATTGATGCTGATAAAGATGGAAATATCTTTTATGAACTTACCTCTGCTAAACCAAACGATTTCATGCATTTTACAACCGATGGAACCGAACCTACTCCAGATTCACCATCTTATTCACAACCTTTAAAAATTGAAAAATCAATGGCAGTGAAATCGGCTACTTTTGAGAATAATCAAAAAATAAGTGCAACAGTTTCACAAGAATTTGTTTACTCTAAGTCCACTGGAAAAAAAATAGAATTACAAGTCCCTCCAAGCGAAGCTTACTCTGTTGGAGGAGCTTCTGCATTGGTTAACGCCGTAAAAGGTCATGAAAAAAATCATGGGAAAAATTGGTTAGGATTTGGTGGAAAAGATTGTGTCGCAACCATAGATTTTGGAACCAAAACAGAATTTTCTCAATTAAATTTCAACGCTTATGACCGACAAGGAAGTTGGATTTATTTACCGAAATCAGCGATTATTTCGGTTTCAAATGACGGTATCAACTTCAATGAAATTTCAAGAATGTCTTCTGAAGATATTACAAAAAGTGGCGGAAAAGTTTCAATTAATTTCAAAAAACAAAATTCAAAATTCATCAAAATAGAAATCCAAAACTACGGCATTATTCCCGATGGAAAAGAAGGTGCAGGAAATCCAGCTTGGCTTTTTGTGGATGAAATATCTGTTAATTAATATTCCCCTTCTTTTAGAAGGGGTGGCAAAATTTTTATATAAAAATTTTGACGGGGTAGTTTAAACATGAAACTCAAATTGAAAAAATTAACAATTCTAACAAAATTGTTTTAAAACAAATCAATTCACAATTTATATTCAAAAAAAGATATGAACACCAACCGTAGAAAATTTATAAAAAAAGCTGGAATCTTATCCGCCATTTTAGCTTTAAATCCATTAAAAGCCGAAGAATTTCTTCCAAAATCGTCCTCAAAAGTTACTAAACCTGTCGTACTTTCCACTTGGAATTTTGGTTTGCAATGCAACGAAGAAGCTTGGAAAACCCTTTCTACAGGTGGTCATGCTTTGGACGCTGTAGAATCGGGAGTTAAAGTTTGCGAAGCCGATCCCAACGAAAGAAGTGTCGGTTTAGGAGGAAGACCAGACAGAGATGGACGTGTCACTTTGGACGCTTGCATCATGGATGAAATGGGAAATATAGGTTCTGTGGCGTGTTTGGAGCATATTGTTCATCCAATTTCGGTGGCAAGAGCCGTGATGGAAAAAACACCTCATGTGATGTTGGTTGGTGAAGGTGCTTTACAATTTGCATTGGAACAAGGATTCAAAAAAGAAAATCTTTTGACCGAACCCTCAAAAAAAGAATGGGAAGAATGGTTGAAAAAATCCGAATACAAACCTGTCGTCAATATCGAAAATCACGACACGATTGGTATGATTGCTTTGGATGGTGATGGAAATCTTTCAGGAGCTTGTACCACAAGTGGAATGGCTTTCAAAATGCATGGTCGTGTTGGAGATTCTCCGATTATTGGTGCAGGATTGTACGTCGATAATGAAGTTGGCGCGGCGACGGCAACTGGACACGGCGAGGAAGTCATCCGAACTTGTGGAACTCATCTTGTGGTGGAACTGATGCGTCAAGGAAAATCGCCTCAAAAAGCGTGTGAAGAAGCGGTGAAGAGAATTCACAAATTCATCATGATGCGCAAGAAAAATCCAAAGGATATTCAAATTGGTTTTATTGCCTTAAACAAAAATGGTGGAACGGGAGCATTCTGCTTGCAGAAAGGATTCAACTATGCGGTTCGGTCAGAGAATAAGAAAGAACTAATTGACTCCAAGTTTTTAATTTAAAGAAATATTTAATTTAGTCAGAAAAGTAATTATTGAAATCTAAATTAAAGGTTATTACAATTGGAATGTAAAAAACTTTTGTGCCTTTCATGGTTTATTTTTTAAGATTTAAAATACTAATTTACGCACCAATCACGTCATTCCAAAGAAAGCGTTTTAGACAACAAAAGATTCCGACGAAGGGACAAAAACTATCATATCAATTATGAAGAAAAATAACTTTCATTTCAAACTAATTTTCATTGCTGTTTTTAGCTTTCAATTTTTTTTAGCTCAAGAAAAAACGGAGAAAAAATATTATCCCGACCCCAATCCTAATATTCATCAACAATTAGAAAAGTGGCAGGATTTAAAATTTGGCTTGCTCATGCATTGGGGAACGTACAGTCAATGGGGAATTGTTGAGAGTTGGACACTTTGTCCAGAAGATATTCCATGGGCAACAGGAGAGCGCAAAAAAGGTCAAAATGAGGACGATTATTATGCCTACAAAAAGAATTATGAAAATCTAAAAAAAACTTTCAACCCGGAAAATTTTAATCCTGAAAAATGGGCAAAAGCCTCACAAAAAGCAGGAATTAAGTACATGATTTTCACCACCAAACATCATGACGGATTTTGTATGTTCGATACCCAATACACGGATTATAAAGTGACAGACACCGAATGCCCGTTTTCAGAAAACCCAAAAAGTAATATTACCAAAGAAGTTTTTGACGCTTTCCGAAAGGAAAATTTATGGATTGGAGCCTACTTTTCGAAGCCAGATTGGCATAGCGATGATTATTGGTGGAAAAACTTCCCAATTGCCGACCGAAACGCTAATTATCAAATCTCAAAACATCCTGAAAAGTGGCAAAAATTTGTGGACTACACGCACAATCAAATCGAAGAACTCATGTCCGATTATGGAAAAGTGGACATCCTTTGGTTGGATGGAGGTTGGGTGAGAAAAACGTCGGATGAAGCGGTTAGAGACTACCTTAGTCAAGAAATCGAAGGCGTTCGATATCTGAGAAATCCGCAAAGTCAGGATATTAAAATTGAAGAACTTGCCCGAAAAGCGAGAAACCACAATCCGAATGTGTTGGTTGTTGACCGAGCATGTGAAGGGCCGTATCAAAATTATTTGACGCCTGAACAAGAAATCCCGAAAGAAGGTTTGCCTTATCCTTGGGAAACTTGCATGACGATGGCCACGAGTTGGAGCTACAAAGAAAATGACGTTTACAAATCCTCGGAGGAACTCATCAAAAAATTAGTAGATGTGGTGAGTAAAGGCGGAAATTTCTTGCTCAACATTGCACCTGATGAAAATGGAGAATGGGATTCCACGGCTTATTCTAGTTTGGAAGATATAGGAAATTGGATGACGAAGTACGGGAAATCCATCTACGAAACCCGAATGTATAAACAGTTCGGTGAAGGCGAAAATATCCGATTTACCGAAACCAAAGACCGCAAAACTGTTTACGCATTTGCCATGGACAAATCTCACGATATTTCGTTGGAGAGCGTTCCATTTAAAAAGGTGAAGAAGATTTCGGTTGTTGGATTTCCAAAAATAAAACTAAACGTCTCTTCAAAAAACGAAAAGACCATCATCAAAATCCCTAACGATAAAACTTTGAACAAAGAATATTTGTACGTCTTACAAATTGATTTGAAGGATTAATAATTTATTTTATAAAATTTTCACCACAGCCTCTGTGTCCGCAGTATCTCTGTGTTAAAATAATGATTTAACCACAGTGTAACTTAGATAACAGAGATTAGAGCTTTAGCCTTCATGTTGTATTTTAGTGATTTTTTTCAAGGATTAAATAATATAACACCCTTGTTTTGTGGAATAATTTTGTACCTTTTCATTGGTAAAAAAAATAAAATTTAAACCAAAAATTAATGTTAGAAATTGCTTGTTTTGAAATGACTTCTGCGGAAACCGCTTTGAAGTCCGTTGCTGATAGAATTGAATTATGTTCCGCTATTGAAGTTGGTGGACTAACTCCCCATATTGAAGAATTCCGTTATCTGAAAGCACATTACGACAAACCAATTATGGTGATGATTCGTCCAAGTGGAGGCTCTTTTTTGTATTCGGATGAGGAATTTCACCAAATGAAAAGAGATTTAATTGAATTTAAAAAAGCTGGAGCCGACGGTTTTGTATTTGGTATTCTTGACGAGCATAACGAAATCGACATCGACAAAAACGAAGAACTAATTCTACTTGCCGAAGGAATTCCTTGTACCATTCATAGAGCATTTGATAGAACTAAAAATTTAGATAAATCCATTAAGACTTTAATTGAATTAGGATTTTCGACCGTTCTAACTTCTGGAGGAAAAAATTCGGCGATGGAAGGTAAAGACAACCTCAAACATTTGGTCGAAAAGTATTCTGACCAAATTGATATATTGATTGGTGGTGGCGTTCGTTCCAGTAACATTCAAGAATTGAGAGAATACACGAAAGGAAAATTGTTTCATTCGTCTGCAATCCTGAGTTACGAGTCTTTTGCTAATGAGGATGAAATTAAAAAACTGAAAGTATCGGTCTGATTATTCTCTCACCAAAGGCATGGTTGAACAACGTAATAAACCGCCCATTTTTGAGATCTCACGATAAGGAATTTCTTCAACCGTCATTCCCCATTCGTTTCGAAGGTGATTGTTCATTCTTGTAAAAGTTTGGTCAGAAACCACAATTTCTGGTGAAATCGAAAAGATATTAGGATTCATTTCGAACATTTCCTCTTTGGTTACATGGAAACAGTTTTCCTCGCCGAAAATATCTAAAAGTAAGCGATAGTCACTTTCGTCCACAAAACCGTCTTTGTAAATGATACATTTATCATGACCAACTGGATTAAATGTACAATCCAAATGCAAAATTCCACTGTAAGGATCGGTGTCGCTCTTCTTAAGATCCAAATCGATAATCCTTTTTTTAGGGAAATATTCTTTTAGAATTTCGATAGCATATTCGTTTGTTCTAGCCGTTTTGAAGCTTCTATAATCTCGGTCATAACTAGTCCCAATAAAAATAAAATCATTCCATACAATGACGTCTCCACCTTCGATATGAGCGGTCTCTGGAAGATTAACGATTTTCTTCCATCCTACCCTTGCAAAAATTCTTCTATACGCATCTTGCTCCTCGTAACGATCTTCGATGATATTAGAGATAATCATGAGGTCATCTATCACAAAAGCAACATCACGAGCAAAAACCTGGTTGTAATCCTTAATAATACTTGGTCTATAGACTTCGACGTCATGCTTTTTCAAAACTCTTTCAAATTCTGTCATTTCATCAACGATATCCTTTTCACATGGATAAATACAGTTCTGGATAGAATGATATGACTTAGCATCATAGCTATCTTCCAAAGAATGTGGGTGTCCCATAGAATTGGGCAGTCCCAGTACGACAGATTTGAGTTTTGAAGTTTCGTTTTTGACGTTGAGTATCATAAAATTGTACTTGTTACAAATATAAAACAAAGACGCATCTAGGCAAAAAATTAATAAAAAAACCTTTCAAAATAATTTGAAAGGCTTTCTATATCTATGCTAAACGCAATATTATCTGTTGTTCATCGGAATATAATCTCTTACAGAAGCTCCTTGATAAACCTGTCTTGGACGACCAATTGGGTCTCCATGAAGTCTCATTTCTTTCCATTGAGAAATCCATCCTGGAAGTCTTCCTAATGCAAACATTACAGTAAACATTTCTGTTGGGATTCCTAAAGCTCTGTAAATAATACCAGAATAGAAATCTACGTTTGGATATAATTTTCTTTCTACGAAGTACTCATCTTCCAAAGCAACTCTTTCTAACTGCATTGCAATATCTAACGCTTTATCTTTTACACCAAGACTACTCAAGATATCATCTGCTGCTTTCTTGATAATCTTAGCACGAGGATCGAAGTTTTTGTACACTCTGTGACCAAAGCCCATCAATCTGAAGTTATCTTCTTTATTTTTAGCTTTTGCAACATATTTAGCAACATCTCCTCCATCTTTTTCAATCATTTCCAGCATTTCGATTACCGCTTGGTTAGCACCACCATGAAGTGGTCCCCAAAGCGCAGAAACACCAGCTGAAATAGAAGCAAATAATCCTGTATGCGCAGAACCTACCATTCTTACTGTAGAAGTCGAACAGTTTTGCTCATGATCTGCGTGCAAGATTAATAATTTGTCTAAAGCACTAACTACAACTGGATCGATTTCGAATTTCTCGTATGGTAATCTAAATGTCATGCGATAAAAATTCTCCACATAGTTAAGAGAATTATCACCATGATTCAAAGGCAAACCTTTGATTTTTCTATAAGTCCACGCACATAGGTGAGAGAATTTTGCCAATAACATTTCTGCTGCGTGATCCAAATCTTCTTTGGAACTAACGTCCACTGCTCTTGGATTAAATGCCGTCAAAGCAGAAGTAAGCGAAGATAAAACTCCCATAGGATGCGCAGAACGTGGGAATACGTCAATGATCTTCTTCATCTCTTCAGCTACATAGTTGTAGTTTTTCAAAGCATCTGTAAAACCATTAAATTGATCCTTGTTAGGCAACTCCCCATGAAGCAATAGATACATTACTTCTGTAAAGTTAGAATGTTCTGCAATTTGTTCGATTGGATAACCACGATAGTAGAGTTCTCCTTTATCTCCATCCAAATAGGTAATTTCACTGATGGTTGCACCAGTATTTTTGTAACCTAAATCCAAAGTGATAAGTCCTGTTTCGTCTCTTAATTTTGAGATATCAATCCCTCGATCTCCTAATGAACTATCAACAATTGGGTATTCAAATGCTTTCCCGTCGTAATTGAGAATAACTTTATTATCTGACATGCTTAATTTTTTGCTAAAAATACGGAAATGATTTCTAAAAATCAAATACAATGAGCTGTTGTAATCAATTATTTTTTTAGCGAAATTCTATCAATATTTATTGCATATTAGTAAAAAAGCAATTCTCGAATTAATCATTTGATTTTCAAAATATTAAAAAAGATTCAATATTTATAAATTATTCTTTTATTATCTTAAAAATTTGTGCTCCCTTCTTTTCAAACACTCGTAACAGATAGACTCCTTTAGGTAGATCTCCAATATCGATCATCTTGCCTTTAATCACATCACTTTTCGCAACTTTTCCCGTCCAATCAATTACGCTATAGAAAGAACCATCCGAAGTATTTTCTAGATGTACAATTCCAGCTGTAGGATTGGGATAAATCGTAATACGAGACTTTTCACTCTGGTTTTCAAATATTGACAAATAACAACTGCCCTGGGAATCTCCTAGTATTATCCAACCTTTGCCATTAATCAATACATTTCTTTTATCAACAACATTAGTCGCATATTGCGATGGAGCCGTCAGTCCCAAATTAATATTATTGGGGGTGTTAGGATTATCAGCCCAACCTGCAAGCGTTGCACTATAATTTTGACAATCGATCTCTGTCATGTTGAGAGCCCCAGATGCATTAGTGAGAGAGTTAAAATCCCAGCTGCCTAGAGACTGATTAAAAGAACTTGTATGGTCGAACATTGCTTTAACTGTAGTGACATTACTTACATCCCACAAATCTAAAGGTTGATTAAATGATGTTGCATATGAAAAAGCTTGGTTCATTTTAATAACATGTGAAGTATTCCAACTATTTAAAGGCTGATTGAACAACGCTGCGTTAAAGAACATAAACTCCATATTTTCCAGACTTACTGTATTCCAATTATTAAGAGACTGATTGTATACTGGACAAATCGCAAACATCCAAGCCATATTAGTGACATTAGAAACATTCCATGAATTTAAGTTTTGATTAAAAAACTGTCTTCCAGAAAACATAAAACTCATATCCGTAACAGAAGATACGTTCCAGGTACCTATAGGCGAATTAAATGTCTCCCCAGAAGCATAGACTTGACTTTGATGTCGGCTGTCAAATGCATGACTAAAATTTTCAATATTTGAAACGTTCCAATTTTGCATAGAAGGAGCTCCAGAAAAGCTAGTAGCCAAATAAAACATTAAAGAAGCATCTGTGACATTACTCAAATTTGGAACATCAACTGCTGACAATTGTACCCTTTGACAATTCGCAAATGCTGCATTCATTGATGTCCAGTTAATATTTCCCCATTGCTCAATTTCCAAGAGCTTATCAAGGCTTCCTTTTAATTGCATATTTGTTACAATTATACCACCAACTTGGTAGGAAATTGACTTTATCTGCTGAAAAACACCATTCCCATTAGAAACTTTTACACGGTACTACGTTGCCAAACCACTACCATTTTCTCTTTTGGGTCCGAAATCAATCAAGACTTGCGATGTTGATGTCACATTGGTCATCGTTCCATTGTTTGCAGGATAACCAACTTCTTCCCACTCAATAGTATAATTTTGTCCAATTCCAGGAAACCAGATTTGATCCGTATTAGCCTGAAAAGGAGCATCAACCGTCTGGGGAATACTAGTTGTGATGCCGGGTTGCCAAATGGTGATAAACTCGTTTTGAGCTTCTAGTAGCTGAAAGAAAACGAAAAAAAAATAAAGGAAATAGTTTTTGAAGCATTGCATTTTTCATTAAAGATATTGAAACCTAGCAAATTATACAACAAAAAAAAGTCGCTTAAGAAAAATAAGCGACTTCATTTAATTTTTTAAATTGATCCTACATCAATTATCTTTTTACTTTGAAAGCGTCTAATCCTGGGAAAATTGCAGTTTCTCCAAGAGCTTCTTCGATTCTCAATAATTGATTGTACTTCGCCATTCTGTCTGAACGAGAAGCAGAACCAGTCTTAATCTGACCACAGTTTAAAGCAACAGCCAAATCTGCAATGGTATTATCTTCTGTCTCACCAGATCTGTGCGACATTACTGAAGTATAACCTGCATTTTTCGCCATATTAACAGCCGCAATCGTTTCTGTTAAAGAACCAATTTGGTTAACTTTAACTAAGATTGAATTTGCAATACCTTGCTCGATCCCTCTTGATAATCTTTCTACATTAGTAACGAATAAATCATCACCTACCAATTGTACTTTGTTTCCAATTTTTTCGGTCAACAATTTCCATCCTTCCCAATCGTTTTCATCCATACCATCTTCAATAGAAATAATTGGATATTTGCTGCAAAGTTCAGCTAAATATTCAGCTTGTTCTTGGCTTGTTCTTACCGCTCCTTTATCTCCTTCGAATTTGGTATAATCATATTTTCCATCAGTATAGAATTCAGCAGAAGCACAGTCTAATGCAATCATTACTTCGTCACCAAATTTGTAACCAGCGTTTTCAACTGCTTTTCCGATAGTTTCGATAGCATCCTCAGTACCGTCTAAAGTTGGTGCAAAACCACCTTCGTCACCCACAGCAGTGCTTAAACCTCTGTCGTGTAATACTTTTTTAAGGTTATGGAAAATTTCAGTTCCCATTTGCATTGCGTGAGTGAAATCTTTAGCCTTAACCGGCATAATCATAAATTCTTGAAATGCAATCGGCGCATCAGAGTGAGAACCTCCGTTGATGATATTCATCATTGGTACAGGAAGTGTGTTAGCACTTACCCCACCAACATATTTATAAAGAGGCATTCTCAATTCCGTTGCTGCAGCTTTCGCAACAGCCAAAGAAACACCTAAGATGGCATTAGCTCCTAATTTGCTCTTATTTTTGGTTCCGTCTAATTCAATCATGATTTTGTCAATCAAATTCTGGTCAAAAACCGGAAGTCCGATTAACTCAGGTGCGATAACTTCTCTAACGTTTTCAACAGCCTTCATAACTCCTTTACCCATGAAAGCGTCTCCACCATCACGTAATTCTACAGCTTCGTGCTCTCCTGTTGAAGCTCCTGAAGGAACCGCTGCGCGACCCATTGCTCCACTTTCTGTAAATACATCCACTTCAATTGTTGGATTTCCTCTTGAATCAAGAATCTGTCTTGCTTCGATGTACGAAATGTAACTCATATTTTTTTATTTAAATTTTCAAAATTTTAACGGCACAAATTTAGGCAAATTTGAAGTCTCAGAGAATTAAAGAACATTAATATTTATCAGTTAATTCAAAAAAATCAAAATTAGGTGGCTCTTCCTCATAAGAATTTGGTTCTTAGTGTGGGAAATAAGAGAAAAGTTCGTAATTTTAAATCAAATTTAGAATATTATGAAAGTAGCGATCTATGGAAGTATGCTCGGGACATTACTGCTGTTAAGTGCATGTAATAAAAGTGCCGAAGGAAATAAAAGTGTTGTTAAGGAAGAAATCCAAATGGAGAAATTTGAGAAAAATGGCAAAATAGACAGCACTAGTAAAAGTGTGAAAACCACTACTACTAATGGCAAAACCACCACCGAAACAACCTATCGTTATGTTGCAACAGATGGTGCTTCTGCCAAAGTCACCTTCATTAAATCAGATGAAGGCGAAAAAATAAATATTTTCAGTAACAAAAAAGCAATTATTGGAGATCTAGAAAGTACCGCAAATGGTAAATCAACTTACAAAAATCAGGATATCACCATTACTTCAGTTGGTGATTCCCTCAAGATTGAGCAAGGAGGTCAAATCATTGAGCTTCGTAAAGCGAGAGGTATCTAAATTCGATAACGCTTTAAAAAAACAAAAGCTGTCCATGCGGGCAGCTTTTATTTTTACAAATTTTGCTGAGTTGATGAGAATTATTCTTTGACGATTTTTTCTGAAACCTTCCTTCCATCTATATCACTTCCTACTAAGTAATATGCCCCTTTTTGTAATCCACGCAAATCAATAGATTCACCTTCGATATTATCAATAATAACTTTGCCATCGGCTGAAATCAATTGTGCGGTTTTAAGTGTATTTGAAAAATTAAGTTGGTCTTTAACCGGATTGGGATAAAAAGTCATTGACGAACCTTCAGCTTCTGACGTAGCTAGAGTCCCAAATTTGATTCTAGAGATAACAAAATCATTTTCAGTGTTGGTGGTAAGCGTATAAATTGTGCTATTTGAAGTATTATACAGAAAAAACATCGAATCAATCATGGAAAATTCACTTTGTGTAAATTGGAAAATCCCCCCAGAACCAAAAGCTGAATCGGAAATCCCAGAAGAAGAAAATCTGGCTAACTGAACAATATTAGTTCCGTCATCAGAATTTAGTTGAAGAATCTTACCATCAGGCTGAAAAGCAATTTCTAAATTATTTGCACCAGGCATCATGGCGGTCCCTGAAGTGCCAAAAGAGGTCACCGAAGCTAAAGAGGTACTTACTTTTTTTATCATATTAGTGTTAACGGTGGAATCATAACCCGAAAGATAAAGCTCGCTGTTGAACATTTTGAAATTGGAAAGATTTCCTGTAAAAGCATTGAAGGTAGAACTTTGCCCTCCTGCATTGTACACTTTACTTACTCTCCAATTACCAAAAAATTGATAATCCGAAAAGAAAATATCGTCAGTAGCACGATCCACCTGGATGTTGGCTAACTCATTAACATTGACTAAAGCGAAAATGCCCGAACTTCCAAATGTTGTATCCAAGGTTCCATTTGTATTATATCTTCTCAAGGAGTTGGTATCCCCCTCAATCATCACTATCTTGCCATTAGACAGAAGGTCATAATCAACCAAATACATAGGTGTATAAATGTACGGTAGGTTAAAGCTTGTGTCAAGGATACCATTGGGTGTCAACTTCATAATCCGATCTTTCCAATAGTTTCCAGCATTATTCAATGCCTCGCTAGCAACCAAAATACTGCCATCAGAAAGGACTTTTGGATAGCCAATAATATACAATGGGAAGGCATCATCATAAAAAATAGCTTTACCACCACTTCCAAAAGAGGTATCAAAGCTCCCATCAACATTTAATCGATAAACAAATCCTAAGTTATCTACGGTTCTTCCTGTGAGGATCAACTTACCATCAGGTTGTACCGTGAAGCCCCACACAGTCCCTTGATCGGAAAAGAGTTTTCTACCTCCTGTCCCGAAAGTAGAATCCAATTGTTGTGCATTACCCAAAATAATGCTAAAAGCAATGGCTAAAAAAGAGAAAATTGTTTTCATAATTTGTAGTTTAATGATTAGTCCTACAAAGGTCATGAAAACCATGCGCGAATGAAATTACCCATTAGGGTGATTTTAAAAATAAAAAAACCGTTCAAAAAATTGAACGGTTTTGATTATCTGTACTAAAGATTAATTATTCTTCAGTTTTAGTTTCTTCCTCAGAAGCTGCTTCAGCAGCTGGAGTTTCTTCTACAACTTCAGCTTTAGGCTCTACTTTCTCTTCTTTAGCGTCTTCGATAGTTGCTACTTTCTCAGTTGCTTTTTTTGCAGTAGTAGATCTTCTGCTTCTTCTTGTAGTCTTTTTCTCTTCTCCGTTAGGATTATAGATCTCATTGAAATCTACCAATTCGATCATTGCCATATCAGCAGCATCACCTTGTCTGAAACCAGTTTTTATGATTCTTGTGTATCCTCCGTTACGTTCTGCAATTTTAGGAGCAACAGTTCTGAATAGTTCAGAAACTGCCTCTTTGCTTTGTAAGTAAGAGAAAACTGTTCTTCTGTTATGTGTAGTATCGTCTTTTGATTTTGTAAGAAGCGGTTCTACATATACTCTAAGAGCTTTAGCTTTAGCAACAGTTGTATTGATTCTTTTATGTTCAATAAGAGAACATGCCATATTGGAAAGCATTGCTTTTCTGTGCGGTGCAGTTCTTCCTAAGTGATTGATTTTTTTACCGTGTCTCATTTCTAATTATTTATCAGCGTCTAATTTATACTTGGAAGTATCGAAACCAAAGTTAAGACCTTTAGAATGCACCAATTCTTCCAATTCTGTTAAAGATTTTTTACCAAAATTTCTGAATTTCATTAAATCCGATTTGCTATAAGAAACCAATTCACCCAAAGTCTCCACTTCAGCAGCTTTCAAACAGTTCAAAGCTCTTACAGAAAGATCCATGTCAGAAAGTTTGGATTTCAAAAGTTGTCTTGTATGCAACGTTTCTTCATCATATTGAATAGATGCTTTAACCGCTTCGGTTTCCAAAGTGATTCTTTCATCAGAGAACAACATGAAGTGATAGATCAAAATTTTGGATGCTTCTGTCAAAGCATTCTGTGGTGTAATCGAACCGTCTGTTTCAATATCCAATACTAACTTTTCGTAGTCAGTCTTTTGCTCAACACGATAATTTTCTATTGCATATTTTACTTTCTTAATAGGAGTAAAAATGGAGTCAATAGCAATCGTACCAAGTGGAGCATTGTTGGACTTGTTTTGTTCAGATGGAACGTAACCTCTTCCTTTTTCAATATTGAAAGTGATTTCGAAGGATACGTCTTTTTTCATATTACAGATAACAAGTTCTGGATTCAAAACTTCAAATCCGTTCATTGTTTTTCCAAGGTCTCCGGCTGTTACAACGCTTTGACCTGAAATTTTAGTATGAACTTGTTCTCCCGGTGTATTTTCAGCTTTTGCTTTCAATCGAAGTTGCTTAAGATTAAGGATAATCTCAGTAACATCTTCAATTACTCCCGGAATCGTTGAAAATTCATGCTCTACACCTTCAATTTTAATTGATGAAATAGCATAACCTTCCAATGAAGAGAGTAATACTCTTCTTAGCGCATTTCCAATGGTAAGTCCAAATCCGGGTTCCAATGGACGGAACTCAAACTGTCCACTAAAGTCATCAGAATTGAGCAGGATTACTTTGTCTGGTTTAATAAATTGTAAAATAGCCATATGATTTGGTTGAGCAAAAATTTTGTTATTATTTAGAGTAAAGTTCGACGATCAATTGTTCCTTGATGTCTTCAGGGATTTGGATTCTTTCCGGTGCGGAAATGAAAGTCCCCTCCTTCTTCTCGTCATTGAACTGTAACCACTCATAGTTAACTTTAGAAGCTAAAGAATCTGCGATTACTTCCAATGATTTTGACTTTTCTCTAACAGCTATAACGTCTCCTGCTTTTAAAAGGTAAGAAGGAATATTAACGATTTCTCCGTTAACAGTAATGTGACGGTGAGAAACCAATTGTCTAGCCCCAGCTCTTGTTTTTGCATAACCTAATCTATATACTACGTTATCCAATCTAGATTCGCAAAGTTGCAATAATACTTCACCTGTTACTCCTTTGCTTCTATGAGCTTTGTCGAATAGGTTAGCGAATTGTCTTTCAAGAATTCCGTAAGTATATTTTGCTTTTTGCTTTTCAGCTAACTGAACTGCGTATTCAGATTTTTTTGCTCCTCTTCTTTTGTTGGGTCCATGTTGTCCCGGCGGTTGATTTTTTCTTCTTTCGAAGTTTTTATCACTTCCGTAAATTGCAGCACCGAATTTACGAGCAATTTTAGTTTTTGGTCCTATATATCTTGCCATAATGTTTTAAGATTTGAGATTCGAGATTCGAGATTCGAAATTTGAAGTATTTACTAAATAAAGGTTACAAATTTCTAACATCCAATTTCAAATTCGTGTGTTATACTCTTCTTCTTTTTGGAGGTCTACAACCATTGTGTGGCATAGGAGTCACATCAACGATTTCACTAACTTCGATTCCAGAATTGTGAATAGTTCTGATTGCAGATTCTCTACCTGCTCCAGGACCTTTCACGAATACCTTTACTCTCCTCAATCCAGCTTCGTGAGCTACCGAAGAACAATTTTCTGCAGCCATTTGAGCAGCAAAAGGAGTGTTCTTTTTGGAACCACGGAATCCCATTTTACCAGCAGATGACCAAGAGATCACCTCACCGTTCTTATTGGTAAGCGATATAATAATATTGTTAAAAGTAGCTTGGATATGAGCTTCCCCAATCGCTTCTACTTTTACTTTTCTTTTCTTTGTTGTCTTAGTTTGCTTTGCCATAATTCTTAACGATTATTTACTTGCTTTTTTCTTATTAGCAACAGTTTTTCTCTTTCCTTTTCGAGTTCTAGAGTTATTCTTCGTTCTTTGGCCTCTTAAAGGTAATCCAAGTCTGTGACGTATTCCTCGTTGGCATCCTATGTCCATCAATCGCTTGATGTTCAATTGCACTTCTGATCTTAATTCTCCTTCAACTTTGATGTTTTCTTGGATAAAAGATCTAATTGCAGCCAATTCATCGTCATTCCATTCGTTGACTTTCTTGTCTTCGCTGATACCGGCATTTTTTAAAATTTCAGAAGCGGTACTTTTTCCGATTCCGTAGATGTAGGTTAGGCCGATAACACCTCTTTTGTTTTTTGGTAAATCAATACCTGAAATTCTCGCCATAATTTAATTTTAACCTTGTCTTTGTTTAAATTTTGGGTTCTTTTTGTTGATTACAAACAGTACACCTCTTCTGCGTACGATTTTGCAATCAGCACTTCTTTTTTTGATTGATGCTCTTACTTTCATCTTTTTTCTTTTATGTAAGACCCCTGTCTCACGTTAAAAATTAGTATCTAAAAGTTATTCTACCTTTGCTAAGGTCATAAGGTGACATTTCTAATCTCACCTTATCACCTGGCAAAAGTTTGATGTAGTGCATACGCATTTTCCCAGAAATGTGGGCGATAAGAATGTGACCATTCTCTAACTCAACCCTAAACATTGCATTGGAAAGTGCTTCTACAATAACACCGTCTTGTTCTATATGTTTCTGTTTAGCCATTTACTTCCTAAAAGTTGTTTGAAGTTCTCGACAATTTTGACTGCATCAAGCCATCATAATGATGATTAAGCAAATAAGTATTTATCTGCTGAATGGTATCAAGGGTTACCCCAACCATAATCAAAAGCGATGTACCCCCGAAAAATAGGGCAAATCCTTGTGTCTGAACCAACCATCCGAACACTAGTGCCGGAAGGATTGCAAAAGTAGCCAAAAATATTGAACCTGGCAAAGTTATTTTTGATAAAATATCATCCAGATAATCAGCAGTATCTTTCCCAGGTCTTACCTTAGGAATCAATCCACCATTTCTCTTAAGATCATCTGCCATTTGGTTAACTGGAATTGTAATCGCCGTATAGAAAAATGTAAAGATGATAATCAACAATGCAAACAACAAATTGTACTGCCAACTAAACATATCCTGAAATCCAGCGAAAAACGAATTCTCGTTATCCACTTTTGTTAATAATCCTGGAAGAAACATTAACGCTTGAGCAAAGATAATTGGCATAACACCAGCAGCATTAACCTTCAAAGGAATCCACTGACGTGCTCCTTGCATTAAGCTTCTGTTGTTACCTCCTCTTGCTTGAGCTCTACTTACATACTGGATCGGTACTTTTCTTACAGCTACAGAAAGAACTACAGATAGTAATACTACGACCATCCACATCAATACTTCGATAAGGATCATTAACGTACCTCCACCTGTTTCACCAGTTTGAGTTACATATTCTTGAACAAATTTTTGCGGTAAACCAGCTAAGATACCAACCATAATAAGAATGGAAATACCATTTCCTATTCCTTTGTCAGTAATCTTCTCTCCTAACCACATTGCAAAAATAGACCCAGCACACAACATGATGATACTTGGCAACCAAAACATAATGGAAGCTGGATCAATCAAATACGCTTGCTGAAACTGTCCGTAAGGTAAAAACACTTGTGTTATAGATGTCAAATATGAAGGTGCTTGAACTAAACATACTCCAATGGTAAGCCATCTTGTAATCTGATTAAGTGTATTTCTTCCGGACTCGCCATCTTTTTGCAATTTTTGCAAATATGGAATTGCCATCCCCATCAACTGCACAATAATAGATGCTGAGATGTAAGGCATAATTCCTAAGGCCATAATGGAAGCTTGGCTAAAAGCTCCTCCCGTAAATGACGATAACAATCCAAGGAGACCAGCTCCTTGATTGTTACCACCACCTTGTTTGTTATAGTGATCTAAAAGATCTCCAACTTCTGCCAAATTAATTGCAGGCAAAGAGATGTATGAGGCGAATCTATACACGAGGATAATTCCCAAGGTAAAGAGAATTTTATCTCTTAGTTCTTTTAGATTCCAAATATTTTTTAACGTTTGTATAAATTCTTTCATCGTACAATTTATAAAGTAATTGCTTTACCTCCAGCCTTTTCAATCAACTCCTGAGCAGATTTTGTGAATTTGTGTCCTGAAACAGAAACACCAGCTTTCAATTCTCCTCTACCCATGATTTTTACCAAATCATTTTTAGAAGCTAATCCGTTTTCTACTAATACGTCAAAAGTGATGTCACCTTTAACAGACTTAGTATCAATTAAGTTCTGAATTGTATCAAGATTGATTCCTCTATAATCTTTACGATTAACATTGTTGAAACCAAACTTCGGCAATCTTCTTTGCAAAGGCATCTGTCCACCTTCGAAACCGATTTTCTGAGAATATCCAGCTCTTGCCTTCTGACCTTTATGTCCTTTTGTGGAGGTTCCTCCTTTACCGCTACCTTGTCCTCTTCCGATTCTTTTAGAATTGTGTGTAGAACCGCTAGCTGGCTTAATATTATTTAAGTTCATTTGTCTAAATTTTTAGTTTTCCTGTACTTCTACTAAGTGTCTTACATTAGCTACCATTCCAAGGATAGAAGCAGTTGCTTCATGCTCTACTACTTGGTTTAGTTTTTTTAAACCTAAAGCTTCAAGGGTTCTCTTTTGGTTTTTTGTTCTTCCGATAGCACTTTTAACTTGTTTTACTTTAATTGTTGCCATTTTACAAAATTTTTAAGATTAACCTTTGAATACTTTTTCTAACGTAATACCTCTCATTCTAGCGATTTCTTCTGGTCTTCTGATATCCAACAATGCTTTGAAAGTTGCCTTTACCACATTGTGAGGGTTAGATGATCCTTTAGATTTTGCAAGAATGTCATGGATACCAGCTGATTCCAAAACCGCTCTTACAGCACCTCCGGCGATCAATCCAGTACCATGAGAAGCAGGTCTCAAAAAGATATCTGCTCCACCATATCTTGCTGAAGTTTGGTGAGGAATAGTATGGTTCATTACAGGAACTTTTACTAAATTTTTCTTAGCATCTTCTACCGCCTTAGCGATTGCAGAAGCTACTTCTTTAGACTTTCCTAATCCATAACCGATAGTTCCTTTTTCGTCTCCTACTACAACAATAGCAGAAAATCCGAAAGCTCTACCACCTTTGGTTACTTTGGTTACTCTATTAACAGCTACGAGACGATCTACTAATTCTAATCCTCCCGGTTTTACTTTTTCTATATTATCTAGTCCTAACATAATTTCCGAAATTTTTAATGATTAGAATTTAAGTCCACCTTCTCTAGCTCCATCAGCTAAAGCTTTAACTCTTCCGTGATATACAAATCCGTTTCTGTCAAATACTACTTGCTCAATACCAGCAGCTTTTGCTTTTTCAGCAACTGCTTTACCAACAGCAGCAGAAACTTCTGTTTTTGTTCCTTTAGCGTTAACTTCTTTCCCTCTGGAAGAAGCAGATGCTAATGTAGTACCAGTTTTATCATCGATCAATTGAGCATAAATTTCTTTGTTGCTTTTATAGACAGATAATCTTGGAAATTCTGCAGAGCCAGAGATTTTTCCTCTAACTCTTCTTTTTATTCTATTTCTTTTTTCTAATTTATTTAGTCCCATTTCTTTTGAATATTAAATTATGCAGATTTACCAGCTTTTCTTCTAATGATTTCACCAACAAATCTAATTCCTTTTCCTTTGTAAGGTTCAGGTTTTCTGAAAGATCTGATTTTTGCAGTTACCATTCCCAAAAGTTGCTTATCGTGAGATGAAAGCGTGATGATTGGGTTCTTACCTTTTTCAGTAAGTGTTTCTACTGCAATTTCTTGAGGAAGCTCTAACACGATACCGTGAGAAAATCCTAAAGCCAATTCTAATTTTTGACCTGCATTAGATGCTCTGTAACCAACTCCGACTAATTCTAATTTCTTAGTAAATCCTTCGGTAGTACCAACTATCATATTATTGATAAGTGCTCTGTATAGACCGTGAAGTGCTTTGTGCTGTTTAGAATCAGAAGGTCTGTTAACTGTAAGTTCTCCTTCGTTTTGTTCTAAAGTAATACCAGCTGTAAGTACTTGAGAAAGTTCCCCTTTTGGACCTTTTACTGTTACTACACCTTCAGCTTCAGTGATTGTAACTCCAGCAGGGATTGATATAATTGCTTTACCTATTCTTGACATTTTTTCTTTTTTTAAAAGATTAATAAACGTAGCAGATTACTTCACCACCTACTTTTTCTTCTCTAGCCTTCTTGTCTGTCATCACACCTTTTGAAGTTGAGATGATCGCTACACCTAATCCATTTAATACTCTTGGAAGTTCTGTAGAACCAGCATATTTTCTTAAACCTGGCTTAGAAGCTCTTTGGATAGACTTGATAGCCGGTTTGCTGGTTTTTTTGTCATATTTCAAAGCGATTTTGATGTTCCCTTGAACAGCGCTATCCTCGAACTTGTAGTTGAGGATGTACCCTTGTTCGAAAAGGATCTTCGTAATCTCTTTTTTGATTTTAGATGCAGGAATGTCAACAATCTTGTGACCTGCCATCTGTGCATTTCTTACTCTCGTAAGATAATCTGAAATTGGATCTGTTACCATTTTTTGTTTTAAATTATTGGTTAATGATAATCAGTTTTGATCAAGATGTCAGAAATCAGATGTCAGAGTCAGAAAAAAATTCTGAGGACTGAAATCTGATATCTTAAAATCTATTACTCAACTTGATTACCTAGATTTCTTAAAAATTGTTACCAACTTGCTTTTTTAACTCCAGGGATAAGACCGTTGTTAGCCATTTCTCTGAAAGTTACTCTGGAAATCCCGAATACTCTCATGTAACCTCTTGGCCTACCTGTAAGCTTACATCTGTTGTGTAGTCTTACTGGAGATGCATTTTTTGGTAATTTTTGAAGAGCATCATAGTCTCCAGCTTCTTTTAAAGCTTTTCTTTTATCAGCATATTTTTTTACTAATGCTTCTCTTTTGCGCTCACGCGCTTTCATTGATTCTTTAGCCATTTCTTAGTTCTTTTTGAATGGTAAACCGAAGTGAGTTAATAATGCTTTTGCTTCTTTGTCTGTCTGAGCAGAAGTTACAAAAGTGATGTCCATCCCTTGGATTTTTTTCACTTTGTCGATTACGATCTCTGGGAAAATGATTTGTTCTGTAATCCCTAAGTTGTAATTACCTCTTCCATCAAAACCGTCCGGCTTAATACCATTAAAATCTCTAATTCTTGGTAATGCAGACGAAGTTAGTCTGTCCAAAAATTCGTACATTTTATCAGCACGAAGAGTTACTTTAGCACCAACTGGCATTCCTTTTCTTAGTTTGAAAGCCGCTTCGTCTTTCTTAGAAATTGTACCAACAGCTTTTTGTCCAGTGATAGCAGTAAGTTCTTCTACAGCATAGTCGATAATCTTCTTATCTGCAGTAGCGTCACCTAAACCTTGACTCACAACAATCTTCTGCAATTTTGGTACTTGCATAACGGATTTGTAACCAAACTCTTCCATTAACGCAGGTACAATTTTCTCTTTATATAATTTCTTGGGTCTTGCGATGTATTCCATTGTTGTTTCGATTATAGAGTTTCACCAGTAGTTTTAGCTACTCTTACTTTTTTATCTCCTTCCACTTTGAAACCGATTTTTGTCGGCTTACCATTCTTATCAAGAATAGCTACATTGGAAATATTAACTGGAGCTTCTTTTTCTACGATGCTTCCTTGAGGATTCTGAGCGGATGGCTTCATGTGTTTTTTAACAACATTAACACCAGCTACCAAAACCTTAGCATCTTGTCCTTCTTTCTTAATCACTTCAAGGATTTCTCCTTTGCTACCTTTATTTTTTCCGGTAGTAACGATTACGTTATCTCCTCTTTTTAGTTTTAACTTTGACATTTTCTTATTTTTAAATATTAAAGTACTTCAGGAGCTAATGAAATGATCTTCATGTACTCTTTATCTCTCAACTCACGAGCAACAGGTCCGAAAACACGTGTACCTCTCATCTCACCTGCTGTATTAAGCAATACGCATGCGTTATCGTCAAAAGAGATATATGATCCGTCTTTTCTTCTAACTGCTTTCTTAGTTCTCACAACAACCGCTTTAGAAACTTGTCCTTTCTTAGCGTTACCAGATGGTGTAGAATCTTTGATAGTTACTACGATTTTATCACCAACTGAAGCATATCTTCTTCTAGTTCCTCCTAGAACTCTGATTACCAATACTTCTTTTGCACCGGTATTATCAGCTACTTTTAATCTTGATTCGGTTTGTAACATTACTTAGCTTTTTCAATGATTCGTACTAATCTCCATCTTTTATTTTTGCTCAAAGGTCTTGTTTCTTGGATAAGAACTGTATCCCCTTCGTTGCACTCATTGTTCTCGTCGTGTGCGGTATATTTTTTCGTTTTCAAAACGAACTTACCATACATTGGATGCTTGATCTTGGTGGTCTCGCTTACAACAATAGTTTTTTCCATTTTATTGCTGGAAACAACACCAATTCTTTCTTTTCTTAAATTTCTGTCCATAGTAAAATGAATTATTGTTGTTTAGCGGTTAATTCTGTTTGAAGTCTCGCAATCGTCTTTCTCACATCTCTAATTTGGATTGGATTTTCGATTGGACTGATTTTGTGAGCAAGCTTAAGTTTTGTGTATTCAGCTTTAACTTCAGCTAATTTATTTTGTAAATCACCTACTGTTAGGTTTTTGATATCTGCACTTTTCATAGTTTCAAAAATTATTCAGGTTTTACAAAATCGTTTGATACAACAAACTTAGTTACTACTGGAAGTTTCTGAGCGGCTAAACGAAGTGCTTCTTTAGCTACCTCATAAGGAACTCCTCCGATTTCAAACATAATTTTACCAGGCTTAACAACAGCTACCCAATATTCTACGGCTCCTTTACCTTTACCCATCCTTACTTCGGCTGGTTTCTTAGTAATAGGCTTGTCTGGAAAGATCTTGATCCAAAGTTGACCTTCTCTTTTCATATATCTCGTTGCAGCGATACGAGCTGCTTCGATTTGTCTTGCAGTGATCCAAGCTCCTTCCATCGCTTTGATTCCGAAAGTTCCATACGCTAATTGATTTCCTCTTTGCGCATTTCCCTTCATCTTCATTTTATGAACACGGCGGAATTTGGTTCTTTTTGGTTGTAACATTTCTTTAAATTTTAGATTTTAGATCTTAGATTTTAGATTTTTCTATTTTAAAAAAGTAACGGTAATTTAAAATTCAAAATTTCCAATCTAAAATTTTAGTTATTGTTATTTCTTCTTGGTTTTCTTTCTCTATTATCGCCTCTGTTACCTCCACCTGAAGATTTCTTTTGTTGAGCTACTAATGGAACAAGGTCTCTTCTTCCATATACTTCTCCCTTCATGATCCATACTTTAACTCCTAATCTTCCGTATGTAGTGTGTGCTTCTGCGATATGATAATCGATGTCTGCACGGAAAGTTGACAATGGGATTCTTCCTTCTTTGAAAGACTCGCTTCTTGCCATTTCTGCTCCGTTCAAACGTCCAGAAATTTGTACTTTGATTCCTTCTGCTCCCATTCTCATGGTACTTGCAATAGCCATCTTTACTGCTCTTCTGTATGAGATACGGTTTTCGATTTGTCTTGCGATATTTTCAGCAACAAGGATTGCGTCTAATTCTGGTCTTTTGATTTCGAAGATATTGATCTGTACGTCTTTTCCAGTCAACTTCTTCAATTCTTCTTTCAATTTGTCTACTTCTTGACCTCCTTTTCCGATAATTAATCCTGGTCTTGCGGTAGTAATTGTAACTGTTACCAATTTAAGAGTTCTTTCGATATAGATTCTAGAAACTCCTGCTTTTGATAATCTAGCTTCAAGGTATCTTCTGATTTTGTAGTCCTCAGCGATTCTGTCTCCATAATCACTTCCTCCGTACCAATTAGAATCCCATCCTCTGATGATTCCTAATCTATTTCCTATTGGATTTGTCTTCTGTCCCATACCTTGATTAATTTTCTTTATTACCTAAGATTAATGTAACGTGATTAGATCTTTTACGGATTCTGTATCCTCTACCTTGCGGTGCTGGTCTTAATCTTTTTAATTGTCTAGCGCTATCTACAAAGATTTCTTTAACAATTAGATTAGCCTCTTCGATATCAGCTCCTTCGTTTTTGCTTTGCCAATTAGCCATAGCAGAAAGTAAAAGTTTCTCTAATTTGTTAGAAGCATCTTTCTTAGAAAACTTCAAAATATAAAGTGCTTTGTCTACATTTTCTCCACGAATAATGTCAGCAACAAGTCTCATTTTTCTAGGAGAAGAAGGACAGTTGTTTAATTTAGCTGATACAACATCTTTGTCAGCCTCTTTTCTTGCAATACTGCTATTTCTTTTTCTTGATCCCATAATTATCTACTTCCTTTATTTTTGTTACCACCGTGACCTCTGAAAGATCTTGTTGGAGAGAATTCGCCTAACTTGTGACCTACCATGTTTTCTGTAACATAAACTGGGATAAAAGTTTTCCCGTTGTGTACAGCGATAGTTTGTCCTACGAAGTCTGGAGAAATCATAGATGCTCTAGACCAAGTTTTGATTACGGTTTTCTTACCGGATTCTACGTTTGCCTGAACCTTTTTATCTAAAGAATAATGAATAAAAGGTCCTTTTTTAAGTGATCTTGCCATAATTATTTTCTTTTAGATATAATGTATCGGTTAGACGCTTTGTTTTTCTTTCTAGTTTTGTAACCTTTAGCTGGTTTACCGTTTCTTGATCTTGGGTGACCTCCTGAAGAACGTCCTTCACCACCTCCCATAGGGTGATCAACTGGGTTCATTACTACAGCTCTTGTTCTTGGTCTTCTACCCAACCATCTGCTTCTACCTGCTTTACCAGATACTGTCAATTGGTGATCTGAGTTAGAAACTGATCCAATCATTGCGATACATTCTGTAAGGATCATTCTTGATTCTCCAGAAGGCAACTTAACGATTGCAAATTTTCCGTCTCTTGAAGTTAATTGTGCTGAAGATCCTGCACTTCTTGCGAGAATAGCTCCTTGTCCAGGTCTCATCTCGATGCAAGAAATCACAGTTCCTAAAGGAATATTTTTCAATTTCATTGCATTACCAACTTCTGGTTCTGCTGATTCAGCTGAAACTACTTTTTGTCCTACTTTGATTCCGTTAGGAGCGATGATGTATCTCTTCTCTCCGTCTGTGTACTCAAGTAATGCAATAAAAGCGGTTCGGTTTGGATCGTACTCTACAGTTTTAACTTCTGCTTCAACATTGAACTTGTTTCTTTTGAAGTCTATAATTCTGTATTTCTTTTTGTGTCCACCTCCGGTGTAACGCATGGTCATTTTACCAGTTTGGTTACGTCCACCTGACTTTTTAATACCAACTGTTAGAGATTTCTCTGGTTTGTTGGTAGTAATTTCCTCAAAATTGTTTACAATTCTGAATCTCTGTCCCGGGGTGATAGGTTTTAATTTTCTAACAGACATTACTATTGTTTATAATTATTTATATTTTATTAAGCTATATGCAATAGGCGTTAAGCTTGTTGCTTAGCGCCCATCACTAATTTTATACTGCAAAGATGTCGATTACTTCCCCTTCGGCAAGTTTCACAACAGCTTTTTTCAGTTTGTTGGTTTTACCAACTTGAAGTCCTTTTTTGGTATACTTTTCAGAAACTTTAGGAGCGTAAATCATGGTATTTACATCCGCTACCTTCACGCCATAAGCTGCTTCTACTGCATTTTTAATTTGGATTTTATTCGCTTTAGTATTTACTAAGAAAGAATAAGTTCCTCTTAAATCAGTAAGGTAATTTGCTTTTTCTGAAATAACCGGTTTGATGATTACTGACATGATTTATTTCTTTAAGTTTTCTTGAAATTTTTCTACTGCTCCCTCGAAGAAGATAATTTCACCAGCATTAACTAAGTCGTAAGAAGAAATCTCGTTGAAATTCTTAACGCTAGTTTTTGGTAAATTTCTTGAAGAGAGATACACATTTTTGTTAGCTTCTGGAAGAATGAACAAAGATTTTTTCCCGTTAAGAGCCAAAGCGTTCAATACTGTAATGAAATCTTTGGTTTTAGGAGCGTTCATTGACATATCTTCTAAAACTTTAATCTGGTTGTCTTTCATTTTTTGAGAAAGAGCAGATTTTTTAGCTAATCTTTTCAAAGCTTTATTCAACTTGAAACGGTAGTCTCTTGGTTTTGGACCAAATACTCTACCTCCACCTTTGAATGTAGGAGATTTGATATCACCATATCTTGCAGATCCACTACCTTTTTGTTTTTTCAACTTTTTGGTAGAACCGGTGATTTCGCTTCTTTCTTTTGCTTTATGAGTCCCTTGTCTTTGTGCAGCAAGGTATTGTTTCACTTCTAAGTAAACCGCATGCTGGTTAGGCTCGATTCCAAATACAGACTCGTCCAAACTTACTTTTCTTCCGGTTTCTTTTCCTGATGTATTGTATACTACTAGTTCCATTTTCTGATAATTACATAAGAATTTTTAGCTCCCGGAACAGCACCTTTTACTACTAAAAGATTTTGTTCTTGATCTACTTTTAATACTTGCAAATTCTGAACAGTTACTTGCTCACCACCCATTCTTCCAGCCATTCTCATTCCTTTGAATACTCTTGATGGATCCGATCCAGCACCGATAGAACCTGGAGCTCTAAGACGGTTATGCTGACCGTGAGTAGCTTGCATAACTCCACCGAAGTTGTGTCTCTTAACTACCCCTTGGAAACCTTTTCCTTTAGAAGTACCTGTTACATCCACAAATTCGCCTTCGTTAAATAAGTTAACTTTTACTTCATCTCCGATGCTTAATGTATCAACGAACTCATGATAGAATTCTACAATTTTAGCTTTTGGAGCAGAACCAGCCTTTTTAAAATGACCAGCTAACGCTTTTCCAACGTTTTTTTCACTCTTGTCATCGAAACCTAACTGCACGGACTTATAACCGTCGTTTTCAATGGTTCTGACCTGTAAAACCGAACATGGCCCAGCCTGAATAACGGTACATGGAATGTTTTTTCCATTCTCGTCAAACAGGGAAGTCATCCCGATTTTTTTTCCAATAATTCCTGACATTGTTTATAATTGCTATAAAATTTATCTTGTTAAATGCTTCATTTTAAACGGTTCACGTAATCTCTAAGTTTGAAATAGGCATACGTCACCCTTAAAATGAGTGTGCAAATGTAGGAATATTTTCTAAATCAGCAAAATATATTTTAAAAATAATTAATAATTTAAAAAATCTCTTCTTTAGCGATCCTTCTTTGCAAAAAAATGTGACCTAGATGCAAATAATGAAAACCATGTTACTTCCTGAGAAGAAATATTATTTTATCTTTATACTTTATTTTTACAACAAAAACACATTGTTTCATTCTAATAGATCTTAAATGAAGAGAATTTTGAGTATCATCTGTTTGGTTAGCTACTGTATTCTGTTTTCGCAAACACCAAAAGATGATTTTGATAAATACAAGAACAAGTACAAAGATTATCCAATTGCTTATACCCTCATCAAGGCACAATACAATATCGATCTAATTGACAACAAACTAAGTATTGTTTCTCAAAGACAAGAGGAGTCCATCGTGCTTCAGGATTTGGGCAAGATTAGAAACAGAGAGAGCATCCACTTTTCTAATTTCAGAAAAGTTGAAAACGTAACTGCTTCTACCCTTAATCCAGAAAAGAAGTCATACGCCAAAATCCCTGTTACTGACTTTAGCCAAAAAGCGTACATATCGGAAAGAAATTTTCACGATGATAACAAACAAATTGAGTTCTACTACCCTAATCTAGAATTAGGATCTAAGAAAGAACTCAGTTATCAGACTGCTTACACAGATCCCAATCTGATGAGTGGATTTTCCTTCTTTGAAGGATACCCAATTGAGCAAGCTATACTAGAAGTGACTGTAGACAAAAACGTCGAACTAGGATACAAACTTTTCAACTCACAGAATAAGAACATCCAGTTTTCTTCAGAGACCAAAGGCGACAAGACCATATATAAATGGAAGGGCACAGAACTTTTTCCTTTCAAAGCAGAGGAAGACATGATCGCTCCCATGTCTATTATTCCTTACGTCGAACTTTACATTAAAAGCTATACAATCAACAACAAAAAAATTAATGTCCTTAATGATATTGGAGGACTTTATAATGTTTACAAAAATTACCTCAAAGATGTCAATAAGACCGCAGATCCAAGCCTTAAAGCTAAAGTTAATGAAATCATTGCAGGAAAAAAAACTGAAGAAGAAAAAGTAAAAGCAATCTATTATTGGGTGAAGGATAATATAAAGTACATTTCCTTTGAAGAAGGCTACGATGGATTCATCCCTAGAAATGCAACTGATGTCTATAAAAGAAAATACGGTGATTGCAAAGACATGACAAGTATATTGTATCAGATGCTGAAAGAAGCTGGTATTCAAAATGCATATTACACCTGGATTGGAAGTAGAGAAAAGCCCTTCAGCTATTATGACATCCCAACAATGATTGTTGATGACCACATGATTTGTAGCTATCAAAACGCTAAGAATCAATTGATCTTCTTAGATGCTACAAGCTCAGTAACTCCTTATGGTATACCAACCTCCTTTATACAAGGAAAAGAAGCTCTCATTGGCTTGGGTGAAACTTATAAAATTGTAAAAGTTCCCGTCTTAGATGGTAGTGTTAACAAAATTTCTGAAAACATTATCCTCAAAGTTGACAAAAGTACTCTAAGCGGAAAATCCATTGCTAACTTCAACGGATACAATAGAGACAAAGTTATCAACTCCTTCGGAGACAAACATGGTAACGACGAGCTTTCTATCGCAAGAGGGTTGCTACAAAAGGGCAGTAACAAGTTTATCCTCCATCATTTTGATGTCAAAAACAAAGATAACCGAGACTTACCTCTCGTCGTAGGCTACGACTTCAACCTTGATGATTACTCTGTTGCTTTTGGAGAAGAAATCTTTGTAAACTTATTTTTGGACAAGCCTTTGGAAAATACCACCATTGATAAAACGAGAGAAAACGACATCGAAAAAGACTTCACTTTTGAAAAAAACTATTCTGTAACCTTGGAAATTCCTCAAGGATACAAAGCTGGATTTATTCCGAAAAATGATTCGTTTCAAAATGGTCTATTACAATTCGATGTACAATACACTGTAAAACCAGACGCTATTGTTCTTAATTACAAGGTGAAATCTCTACAATTAATTACTAAAAAATCAGAATTCGCTCAGTATAATGAAGCTATCAAAAGGCTTAAAGCCAACTATGACGAATCTGTCTCCATCGTAAAAAAATAAAAAATTCAATATGAAAATTAGACTTGTAACAACTTGCCTCCTAATAAGTGCATTAGCGCTTTCTCAAAATAGGATCAAAGAATATCAATGGGAAACCAACCCGAAAGCTTACTCACCGACAGAAGAAGAAAAAAAACAATCCGAAATCAATCTTCTCCGTTATGAGATCAAGGAATTGGTGAATGGTACTCAAAATCAAAACGAAGAATATAGCTTATTACATAAAAAAGTATTTATCAATAGTGATGAAGCTGTTGAAAGAAACAACAAAATATATATTAGTGCAGGAGATACTAAAGAGATTATCACCAACAAGCTTAGAATTACCTTTCCCGACGGGAGTACAACCGAAGTAACAGAACGTAATATTAAGGAAGCCGAAGATGAAGAAACAGGTAGAACGTACAAATATTTTGCACTCGATGGACTGACAAAAGGTTCAGTTTTAGAACAGCTGCTGGTAAAGAAAGAAGACCCTAACTTTACTGGGATGTATATGAGACTTCAGGGCTCTTATCCTATCAAAGAATCAGTTGCTGAAATCATCCATCCTAGCTATCTTGTATATGATCTGAAACTACTTAACAGCAATTCTCCAATATCTACCACTTCTCAGGGAAATTACACCAATAACAAAGTAAGGTTGACCAATCTTGCTGGTTTGCCAGAGGAAAAATACGCTAACCCTGATGCTAATCAAGCCATTCTTCTTTTCAAGCTTTCGGAAAACAAGAGTTCTGGAAAGAAAAACTTATTTGGTTACGACTTGTTTAGTGAGTCAGTTAGAGAAATTTCGTTCAAGGAACTGGAAAAAAGCGAAGAAAAACTTGTCAAAAATTTTAATTCCAAAATACCTTTAACCAAAAATCAGGAAGATAACATTCGCATTATAGAGGATTATGTCAAAAAGAATATTGGATATGAAGAACGATATGGAAACGGTCAGAATCTAGAAGAGATTTTTACCCAAAAAGTTGCTGGAGACGCAGGATATCTTAAGGTACTAAGTCATCTCTACTCACTAAACGACATAGAATTTCAAACCGTTTTCACCTCAGATAGATTTAAGATAAAAGTAGATCCTACTTACGAAAATTTTGCGTTTATGGATGATATCCTCTTATACTTTCCTAAATATGATAAGTATCTAAGTGTAAAATCCTTTAGTCATAGATATCCATTATATTCAGAAAACAACGCTGGCAACTATGGAGTCTTCGTAAACAAAGACCAGCCTAAATCTTATCAGATCAAATTAATCCCTGCAAATCCCGTTTCTAACGAAACCCACGAAATAACAGTCGATTTTTCTAAAAACATAACTGAACCCGAAATCCATACCATCTTAAGCTATGACGGAGTTTCCTCTGCAAATTTTCAAGGGCTTGAAGATGTAATCCCGAAAGAACAGTTTGGTAATGTTAAGTTAGATATTGCAAAAAATTACACTGGATTTGCGAGCAATGCAACAGTGGATTTTATCAATAGTGGTTTCCAATATTCTGGAGTGAAACCTTTTATTATGGATATTAAATACGTAGGAAGCAATCTTGTACAAAAAATGGGTGATAAGATCCTATTCAAGTTCGGAGAACTCATCGGTCCACAAGTGGAAATGTATCAAACAGGAGAACGTGTATTACCTGTGGAAATCCCTTTTAAACATAAATACACAAGAACCATCACTATTAATGTACCTGATGGATACAATGTGAAAAATCTAGAAAAGATGAAAAACAACTACGAAGTGACGCTTAATGGAAAAAAAGCAGCTTACTTCAACACAGATTACAAAATCGATAAAAACCAAATAATCATTACCAATCAGGAAGTGTATTTGGAATTAACCTACCCTATTTCTTCTTACACAGATTACCAAAAGGTGATTAACGCAGCGGCTGACTTCAACAAATTGTATGTCATTTTCGAGAAAAAGTAGAATTGCAACCAATAGTAACAAGAAAAGACACTTCCCCAAGTGTCTTTTCTTATTTTTAAGTTATACTTGAGAGGTTTCTGTCACGTTTTGTTCCACAATTCAAAAACTTATCCATCTACCACTTTTTTCGCAAGATTTCAAAAACTATGTATATCAGACCTTTATCTGAGTGTTCAATTCTACTCCGTCAAAAATCATGTTATTTCATTGTAATCAAACTAGAGTGATTATAGTATCTGGGAAAACTTATTCTTTACCTTTGCAAAAAAATACGGAAGATTAGATTCTTCTTTCTGAAACACAATTTGATAATGAAAAAAAGCTACGCTATTTTATTACTATTTCTATGGTATAACTTCTGGTCAGCCCAAAATCCTAATCTAACAAGTTCATCAACGACAGCCAAGATCGATTCCTTTTCAGATGACGAAACAGGAAAACCCTCAGAAGGGCAAACAAATGCCATCGAGAAAAAAGAACAAAAACAAGATTCTATCAGCAACAAAAAAGTCAACGCACCAAAGCCTACTATTTCTCCATTACTTATTAACGAAGTAGATTCTACCAAACAAGTTATTGCACGATACGGAAACAAAGGTTTTGAATTTCAAACGCGTGACAACAACTTTTTGCTTCAGATTCAGAGTCGCTTACAATTTAGAGTTTCTGCTCCTTTCGATCAAGATCCAGTCACCTATGATGAAGTAGATTCTAAAGGCGAACCAGATTTCAAAATCAATCGCGCACGTCTTAAAGTAGGTGGTCATGCATTTCAACCTTGGCTCAAATATTACTGGGAATATGAACTCGGACAATCTAATCTGCTAGATTTTCGATTGATGATTGAAAAATGGAAATGGCTTAGTTTCAAAGTTGGACAATGGAAAATCGAATATTCTCAGGAAAGGATGATTAGCAGTGGGCAACAGCAAACAGCTGAACGATCCATTATTAACCGTCCCTTTACAATAGACCGTCAACAAGGTTTAGAAATCTATGGCCAAATTGCCAGAAAAGGCTTGGCTAACTTTAATTATACTTTAGCAGTGCTTACTGGCACAGGCATGGGTAATAGTAAAAATGATGATCACAACCTAATGTACTTCGGTAGATTTCAATGGAATTTCCTGGGAGACGAATTAGAGTTTTCTGGAAGTGATTTAGAATTTCATGAAAAACCATCAGCTCGAATTGCCATCGCAGTAGTAACCAATCGAAGTCCTTATACAAGATTTTCTCAGTCTGGAGGTGGAAGTCTTGAAGGTTTTCATTCAGATAATCCGGGTCAATATCGCGTGAATCAATACAATATTGAATCTGCGTTGATGTACAAAGGTTTTTCTTGGCAATCCGAATGGCACCACAAACAAGTTAAAGACTATCTTGATAATAAGGCCACGACTACAATGAGAGGTTACTATTTACAAGCGGGATACTTTTTCCATGGTATCATAAATTGGATTCCAAAAAATCTAGAATTTGCAACAAGATTTGCCGAATATCGACCAAATAAAGAGATAACTCACAATTTTGAAAGAGAAACTACTTTTGCGTTCAATTGGTTTTTCAAAGAACATCGCAATAAATTAACTGCGGAGATTTCTTATTTCGATTTTTTCGAAGCAAGTCTTCCAAAAAATGAAGGATGGCGCTTCAGATTACAATGGGATATTTCGATTTAAAAGAAATTACATTCCTACTTGCTCCGCAAAGTAATTTTCGAGTAATATTACAAAAATCAAGAACTTAATCAAAAAAAAAAAAAATCCGAAGCCTTACGACCTCGGAATATTGTTCTTCAGTACAAAGTCAGGAGACTTTGAGATGAGGATATCGTCATAAACTTTGAATTTCTGTTAGGTAATCTAAATTTTCTCTAAATTTATCTAACAATTCTAAACTATGTGCATCTGTATTATTAGAGAGACGGCTTATAGCACCGCTAAGAAATTGTGCATTACTATCATAATTTATGATACTTTGTTTAAGAGACGCAATATTTACTGACACCATATTTTGATTTTTAAGGGTCTCTAAACAGTTATAAAGCAAACAGTATCCCATATAATTTGAATCTACTAAGATACTAGTGTACTTCAGAATAGCCTCTGCTTTAATTTGATCTTGATTAGAATTAAAATCACTCAATAAATCTTTTTTTGACAAAATAATATATGCTAAATATTGTTTTTGCGTAACATTAAGATTAACATTATATAGTTTATCAAAATACTCCCAGCCATATTGCGCATCCGCAATCTTTTTATCCAACTCATTATCAATTCTAAATTGATCAATATCATCTTGATTACCATTCAAATATGGCAATTGCCCTTGATAATTTGTTTTACTAAAATCTACTACTGAGGATCCTCCAGAACTACTAGCTCTTGCATTAGAGTTAATTGTTGCTTGGTCGTCTTTCTGTCCAACACTTGCGCTATTTTCATCACTACAACTTGTAAAAAAAGTGACAAAAAAGGATAATAACAAAATAGTGTAATTTTTCATTTTTCTAATTTTTTAAGTTTAAGAACAAGCCATCCCGCTTTGATAATTTTCAAATACTCCTTGACCAATTATCACGTTACCTACTCCTGTGTTATTATAATCTGGCATAACCTCACACCAATATACATCATGACCAATCGCACTGGAAACGCTACATTGAGTACCAGCTGAAACATTCCATGCATATCCATATGCAACACCATTAGAACTACTAACACATCCCTTTGTACATAATTTAGCATTAATTATTGACGCACTGCTAAAAAGTAACAATAAAAACAAAAATTTTTTCATAAAACATATTTTTTTAAATTAGTAAGACTAAATTAAAATTAAAATTAAAATTAAAATTAAAATTAAAATTATGCAACATTTTTAAGTAATAATTAAAATTTATTTTATTATGTTAAGTGAAAAATTAAAAAAAAACATAAAAAAGACATTACTTTTATCAGTATAATAATATTCAATCCTACATTCCTACTTGCTCCGCAAAGTAATTTTCGAGATCCTTAAGAGTTTCTGGACTGGTTTGGATATCTTGTACCAACTTTCCTTTTTCTAGGACAACGATTCTATTACACACTTCAGTTGTATGTGATAGGTCGTGACTCGAAATCAAAAACGTGACGTTAGCATCTTGCGACCATCGTTTGATAAGGTTTTTTAATTTGATCTGAGTCGAAGGGTCAAGATTGGCAAAAGGCTCATCCAAAACAATAATTTCTGGATGACCAATCAACGCTCCAACAATCCCTACCTTCTTCATATTCCCTTTGGAAAGGTCCCTGATGTACTTTTTGGCATTAATAATTTCACCGTTAAATAGATCTTCGAACTGTTTCAAGAATTCGTCAACGGTAGCCTTGTTCTGACCCCTCAATTCCCCAAGAAAATAAAAATATTCCTCAGGTGTCAAATATCCAATCAAAAAGGACTCGTCAATAAAGGCCGAAACTTTGCTCTTCCAAGCTTCTGACTGATCTACTCGTATCCCATCAATACTAATATAACCAGAACTCGCTTTAATTAAATCTAACAAAAGACTAAAAAGAGTGGTCTTCCCTGCCCCATTATTACCAACTAAACCAAATGTTTCTCCTTTTGAAATCTCGAGATGCTGAATATTAAGAACTTCTGCAGTCCCATATTTTTTTGAAATATTATTAACGCTTATCATGTGATTTTTTCTTTAAATTTTAAATAAATACTTAAGACTCCCGGTTTTTAGCTTTTCTTTTTGAATGCTTCAATCGTAGAGTACTTTTCTGTTTTGTAAATTTTTACGATTTGATCGAATATCTTATCTCGAAGCATAAAACCAATAAGACCTAATATTCCAATCGCGAACACCGCCGCTTCAAGACCAAAGAAATAGTTAACTCCACCAAAGACTGCCATCGGAACTACCATCTGCGGAATAACCAACAGAAGTGTTTTGAAGTTGAAATTATTTTGCCCTCCAGAAAAAGTTTTCGCTGTTGAATTAAGATCGATCGCCGTTTTATTATACGCTCCTGAAACTAGGGTTAAATAAGAGTTAACACCTAAATTATAAATTCCACCCGCCAAAATAGTCAAGTAAAATTCCCAACTGACCACAAAAGCATAAAAAATAGATACAACCATCGAAATAGCAATAACTATAACGGACAATGCCCATTTGGCTTTCAGGTATTCTTTGTAAGGTACTCGCTGCGTCATCATCAATGGATAATAAGAACTATCCCAAGCAGGAACTCTTTGACCAAAAACAATGTTCATTCCCCCAGTAACCATTATTCCCAAGAAAATCTGCATTCCCGAGAATTGATATCCTCCTCCACTGTAAAACAACAATCCATAAAATAAGAATAGGACACCTCCAATTAAAGCTCCTCTTGCGGCTTTGTTTCTCTTGATTAGTTTGATATCATTATTGATAAACGTCCCGATGGTCCCGAATCGATTAAGAAACTGAATATTTTCACTTTTACCAATGGCTGTCTTCACTTCTAGACCTTTATCTAGGTAAAGATTTTCTTTAATAAAGTCAAAGGTAAAGTATCCAATAACCGCAAATAAAATTATCGGAATCAACACCAAAAAAGGACGCTCAAACAAGGGATAAAAAATTGCTTGAGAGATATCCATTACATTGACAATATCATAATAATGCAACAATGACACCACCGAAATCACCCCAAAAACGATATAAGAAATGCTATCGCTTTTGTTGATAATGGTATTGATAAAGGTGTTGATAAAAAGAATCAAGATGCAAGACAGCGAAAAAATCAGCACCGAAGCTACACTATAACCTCCATCAACTAATAACAAAATAGTAAACGGAATCATAAACAACAGAAAAGCCCAACTGAAAAAAGAGGACAAAATCTTTCCCATTGTGTATTTGGTAATCGTATTTTTTGTCACATTAAGCGTCATCAAGGGTTTGATGTTGTTAGTGGGAAGTTGTTGCAAAAAGTACTTAAGAATAAGATCCACGACCCAATAAATAATAAAAATGCTCGCGAAAACGGCAATTGGATTACCTCCACCCTCTTCTTTTGCATAATAATACAGTCCAAAGGCTCCGCCAATTAAAGCGATAGAAAAATAAAGTACCAAAAAGAACATCCCAATCTTGGATATCAAACTGGCTGCGAGATTTGGACTTCGGAAAAGACTCTTGATTTCTAAACTAATAAACTCTAAGAACATTATTGTTTTTTTATTATTAGTGAAAAAGCACCCAATAATGTTACAAATTTTCTTAAAAAAGTAGAGAAACGTTTTTCAATTTGAATAAAAAAAAGCTTACTTCATCAGCTCTTTAGCTTGCTTCAAAGCTGCATCGGTAACTTTGCTTCCCGAAAGGAGTTGCGCTATCTCTTGAAGTTTCGCTTTCTGCGAAAGAGAAATAATAGTGGATTGGGTTTTACCAGAAATATCTTCTTTGACCACCTTGTAATTATGATCTCCTTTTGCAGCAACTTGCGCAAGGTGGGTAATCACAATCAGTTGCATGTCTTGAGACATGACTTGCATCAATTTTCCCATTTCATCTGCCACTTTCCCAGAAACTCCAGTATCAATTTCGTCCAAAATCAAAGTTGGAAGCTCAGAGTTTTCCGCCATAATTTTCTTGACAGAAAGCATCACTCTAGAACGCTCTCCACCAGAAATCGCAGACCTAATCGGCTTCAAAGGAAACCCGGAATTGGCTTGAAACAAAATATCAATCTTATCCTTACCAAAAAAACCTAGTACATCACTTTCGGTGAGTTCTACTTGTATTTTGGCCTTTTCCAAACCAAGTTTATGAAGCAAATCTTCAATTTTTTCAGTAAAAACAATACTAGAAGCAAGTCTATTCTCACGAAGCTGAAGCGCCAAAACTTCTAATTTCTCTTGAAGAACGGCCAATTCTTTTTGGGACGTGGCAATTTTTTGTTCTAGTTCCTCAAAACCGCTTTGTTCATTGGATATTCGGTTTCGTATCTCAATGAGTTCTTCGATGGAATTAACTTGATGTTTCAAGAAAAGAGCATTAATCGCATTGACTTTGGATTGTAAATCTTCCAAAATCTTTGGATTAACTTCAATTTTTTCGGCTTCATTCTGAATTTCAAAAATAAAATCTTTAAACTCCAAAAACTGACTTTCGAATCTTGCATTTAATTCAGAAAAACGATGAGAAAGCTCTGCTGTCTTAGAAAGGCGATTCCTAATCTCTAACAAATGGTCAAGAACACCAATTTCTTCTTGGTCGATTCTTGCCATTACTTGAGAAAGATGCTCCGAAATATTTTCTGCATTTTCCTGCATCGAAAGTTGAGCCTGCAAGTCCTCCCAATTAATTTCATCCAAATGGGCATCTTCGAGCTCTTGCAATAGAAATTGTTGATAATCACTTTCCCGATTACCTTCAGCTAAAGCGGCCTTCAGGTTTTCAATTTCTTTTTTTATCGTTCGGAATTGTCCAAATTGCTTTTGATATTCGTTTAAAAGGCTTTTATTTTCAGAAAGTCCATCAATAATACGGAACTGATATTGCTCGTCAAAGAGTTGAGAAGTCTCAAACTGGGAATGGATATCGACCAATTGTTGAGACAGTTGTTTCAACACATCCAAAGTAACGGGAACGTCGTTGATGAAGGCGCGCGATTTTCCACTTGGCAAAATATCTCTTCTTATAATCGTGTGCGTATCGTAATCCAAATCGTTCTCTTCAAAAAATGGTCTAAACTGGTCACTAATCTCGAATTCAACTTCGACGGTACTTTTTCTTTCGGGGTCCGAAATATTTTTAGCATCAGCTCTTTCTCCTAAAATCATTCTTAATGCACCAAGAATAATAGATTTACCAGCGCCGGTTTCACCGGTTATCACCTGTAATCCACGGTCCAACTTGACTTCTAAAGAATCAATGAGCGCAAAATTCTGAATAACGATTTTAGATAACATAGTATAAGGAAAACAAAGACCTGCGATATAGGTCAGGTTGATTCTGACTACAAAAATAAAGTTTTAAAAGGGAAAAATAACAAAAAAGCAAAAGGGAATTTACTTCCACTTATCCCAATAGTTTTCGGTATTTTTAGGATTAAAGAGAATCATTAGCTGTTTGAGCTCTGTCATATTAACCGAAGCATTATTACCACTGCTGAAAATATTATAAATCTCCAAACTCTTAGCATCAATAAAGAGGCTTATCGCATAATTCTGCTGGAAAGAGTTTTCGTACTCCTTCAATCTCATTAGAGACTCTGCAATAGTTTTTTTGGCAGGGCCTTGGTCGGTTTTATAAAGATTATCCAATCCATTTCTGTGATACGTATAATAGATCCCTCTTAGATTAGATAAATTAGGATTCAAAATACCCGTAATTAGAGAAAGACGAGATTTGTTGCCTTCCGTTTGGCTCCAACCATCAAAACCTTTGTTTTGTGAATTTTGACCAATTTGCTGAGCTTTAGTGAACCATTGTTGACCTCCTCTCATCTGGAAGCTATCTGCATCATACCCTAAAATCAAGTAAACATAAAAGCTTACCACATCGATAAGATTTTTCCCAGAAAACTGCCTTTCATTGAAAATTAAATTCTCGTTTTCGACATAATCAAAGGTAAATTTGGTATCATTAATATTAATCAAAGGACTTTCGTAGATGGTTCCGTAGACAGGTCTCACCGCTTGCACAACCACACTACCAGTAAATCGGTTTCCTTCTCTCGATGAAATGATAATTGAAAAATTGGACTTAATTTTTTCAAAATTCTGAAGTTTCTTGCCTGTCCAACTGGTATTATTGATGAAGTCTCTGAGGTTTTTTTCCAAAGTTTTAAAAACCTGCTGATTACTTCCAGGGACTTGCTGCGCATTGATGGCAACATTCGCAAACAATTCCTGCGAAAATGCACTTTGCGATATAATAAATAAAAATATAAAAACTAATATCTTCTTCATTTTCAATAGTTCAAATTTAAGAACGGAAATATAGTTAAATTATTTTGAAAGTTGGTTTTCAACGAAATCCAAAATATCTTTTGCCACCTCTGCTTTAGATTTCAACCCAAATTCTACTCGCTCTTCTGTGGTTATAAAAGTCACTTTATTGGTTTCTCCCTGAAATCCTGCTCCTTCATCGCGAAGCGAATTAAGAACAATCATATTAAGATTCTTTTTCTGCAACTTTGAAGTGGCGTTTTCAGTTTCATTCTGAGTTTCTAAAGCAAATCCTACTAAAAATTGGTCAGACTTACGCTCACCCATCGTTTTCAAAATGTCAGGATTCTTCACCAACTCGATAACCAAGCTTTCATCATTCTTTTTAATCTTTTCCTGGGCAACCTCCTTAGGCGCATAATCAGCAACGGCCGCACTTGCAATCGCAATATCAACATCTTCATAAAAACGAAAAACTTCATTATACATTTCCTTTGCAGAGGTAACTCGCACAATTTCTATGTTAGAATGAATAGGCTTAAGAGACGACGGCCCCGAAATAAAAACAACTCTTGCTCCTCTCCCAGCTGCTTCTTCTGCAATTGAAAAACCCATCTTCCCGGAAGAGTGATTCCCAATAAATCGAACTGGGTCAATCGCTTCGTAAGTTGGACCTGCTGTAATCAAAACGGTCTTGCCTGCAAGTGATTTAGTATTATTATTTTCAAAGTAATTTGAAATCGCCTGAGCAATAGTTTCCGGTTCTGCCATTCTCCCTTGTCCCACCAAACCACTCGCCAATTCTCCATGTTCTGCAGGAATAATGATATGTCCAAAATCCTGAGCTAACTCCAAATTTTGCGAAGTTGAAGGATGCGCATACATCTCCAAATCCATCGCTGGAGCAATAAAAACAGGACATCTAGCTGACATGTAAGTTGCTAAAACCAAATTATCACACATCCCATGAACCATTTTTGCCAAAGTATTGGCCGTACAAGGCGCAACAAGCATAACGTCCGCCCAAAGTGCCAATTCTACATGATTATTCCAGGTTCCCTTATGGTCATAAAATTGAGAGTAAACTGGTCTATTAGAAAGCGTTGAAAGGGTTACTTTTGAAACAAAATTCTCCGCGTCCTCAGTCATCAGCACTTGTACTTCGGCATTATCTTTCACCAAAAGACGAACCAGAAAATTGATTTTATAGGCTGCGATTCCGCCTGAAATAGCGATAAGAATTTTCTTTCCTTCCAAACTCATAAGGTCACAATTAGATGACGAAATTAACTAAAAAAATCCATTTTGATACTATAACAAAAAAGTCGCAAACAAAATTTGCGACCTAATATTTTTCAAATCAAAGAAAGATTAACCTTGAGGTTCTGTCTTTCTGAAATATACTTCTCCTTCCAACCACTCATTAATTGCAATAGATGTTGGTTTTGGAAGTTTTTCGTAATGCTTAGAAATTTCGATTTGCTCTCTGTTTTCGAACACCTCTTCCAAATTAGAATTATGAACAGCAAATTCGTCCAATTTGTTGTGCAATTCTGTACGGATTTCCGCATTGATTTGCTCCGCTCTTTTTCCCATAATTACGATAGCTTCGTAGATAGAACCTACTTTTTCTTCGATTTTATCTTTATCGTAGGTGATGGTACTCAATTCTGCTTTTGTATCTTTTACACTCATTGTTAAGTTGGTATTATATTGATAAAGGGTTGCAAATGTACAAATTATCTTTTAATCTTGAAAGTAGCTGCAGGTGGTGGTGTTGCATTTCTTGCACTATCCTGTAAAGCTCTCTGCATTTTAATCTCTTGACTATCCTGCTCTTTCAATAGTTTATCCGTTTTTTTATTCTGTTGTTCCTTCAGCGCCAAAGCTTTCTGTTTAGCATCTAATTTTGCAAGTTCTGCTTCTCTTTGCTGTTTAAGAATCGTAAAACTCTCTTTCTCTTTCACAAGCTTTTCACGCATATCAACAGCTGCCTTGGCAAATTCTGGCTTAGTCTGCTCCTTTTCTACATATTTGGAATAAGCAATAGCATTGTCTAGCCTTTCCATTTTAAGGTCAAAAATCGACTTCATCGCCAATTCGTAACGAGATTTCATTGTATAATCATAAATCTCTGGACGGAGTTTCGTTGATGGAAAATCATCAAGTACATTCTGCAAAGCAACATTAGCTGCTTTGTAATGACCAATTTTATAGTACTGTCTTGCATTTTCATAAGCTTTGAATTCTAGCTTATACATTAACTCATCAATTAGTTGAGTAATATTTTTCGAACGCTCAGAATTAGGATAAGCATTCAAGAAATTCTGCAATTCATTAATCGCCAATTCCGTATTTTCTTGCTCTAGATTATAATCCAAAGAACCTTCATAATAACACAATGCAGACATATAAGCCGCTTCTTCTACTCTCGCATCTTGAGGAAAAGTCACCGAAAAATTCTTGAACTGATGTCCTGCAAGTCTATAATTTTTATCGTAGTAATTGGCGAAAGCTGAATTGAAAACCACATTAGGTGCATCATCTGTCCCTGCAACCAAGTTAGAAAGTCTCTCGTACAAAGGAAGCGCCTTTGACCATTTCTTCTTAGCATAATAGTCATTAGCAGTCTTAAGTATAACGTCCTTTTCGGCACTCTTCATTGCAAGGTCATATGGACTTTTACAGCTTGAAATGGCCACCGCAACAAAAATAGTGATGATGATTTTTTTCATAAAAAGTAAATCGATTTTCTTTCGAATTTATTGTACAATCCGAAATGCAAAAATAAAGTTTTTTTGTCAAATAGCCTGTTTTTAAGAAAGTTTAACTTTTAGCCCTCCTGCGCGTAGCCCAAAACAGCAAAAACACTCAACAATAAATTGGATTGAACTTTCTTCTGTGCCTCACTCAAAATCTTGGTTTCGTCCTCCGTTGCCAAATAAGTTTTAATAAAATCAATATTACGAATAGTGAATAACGCCGAACCTAAAATATTGGTTAAGATATCTTCTGATTTGGGCGCAAATGTGAATACGCCAGTTGAAATCCCCTTTCTAACAACTTCCGACATTTTTATCGTACAATATTGGTAAAATGCCATCAATTCCTCTTTCAACACTTTGTTATGACGAAGTTCTTGCGTAACAAAACCATGAAAATGATGCGATTTGAAAAGCTCCGAAATCAAAAACTGAATAATCTCTTTCATCTGCATTTCGGGTTTTCCACCTCGGATGGTTTCTGCAAATTCTGAAAACTTTGCTCTTATTTTTCGGACACGATGCTGATAAAGCGCAGACATCATCTTATCCTTCGACCCAAAATAATAGGAAATCATCGCAACGTTCACATTGGCTTTTGCAGAAATATCTCTAACTGAGGTACCTTCAAAACCCTTTTGGGCAATGAGTTCTTCAGCGACATTAAGAATATGAATTTGCTTTTCGTTGATTTCTTTTTTCATTGTCAGAAGTTCCTTTTTTGGTAAAAGTAAAAAAATATTAGAATATAAAGCACAAGTTACTTTGTACATTACCATCGAATTCAATAATTTTGAAGATGACCTTTTTCGACTTCCACCATCACCATCCCCATATGAAAGGAATCTATAATCTTTCAATGTTTGAAAAGATTCCTGAAAACCAGCTGTTTTCTGTTGGCATTCATCCAAAATACATTTCCGCGCAATGGGAAAAAGAAATGGCTTGGATACAAGAAGTCTCTAGAAATAATAATTGTGTCGCCATTGGTGAATGTGGCTTGGATGCCTTTTCAGAAACTGATAAAGCACTGCAAGAAAATATTTTTAGAAAACAAATAGAATGGGCTAACGAAATCAAAAAACCCCTGATTATCCATTGTGTGAAAAGGTTTTCCGAAATGCTTCATTTCAAAAAAATAACGAAAGTTCCCATGATTATTCATGGATTCAATAAAAAGAAAAGTATCGCTGACGAACTTTTAAAGAAGGATTTTTACCTCAGTTTTGGTGTTGCGATTTTGGAAAATGTATCTTTGCAGCAAATCGTAAAGGACACTCCCATTCATCGCTTTTTCCTAGAAACGGATGCTGCTGAAATCCCTATCGAAGAAATTTATGAAAAAGCATCTGATATAAAGGAGATTCCGCTCAATACATTGGTAGAACAAATTAACCTCAACTGGGAAAACCTCAAAAATGGATAAGAACTGGCTAGAACGCACTGAGCTTTTAATCAAAGAAAACGGACAAGAAAAACTTCAAAACGCTCAAATCCTCGTTGTTGGACTTGGGGGAGTAGGCTCTTTTGCAGCAGAATTTTTAGCAAGAGCTGGTGTTGGAAAAATGACCATTATTGATGGAGATGTTGTAGATATTACCAATATTAATAGACAGCTTCCGGCCCTACATTCCACAGTTGGCAAGGCAAAAGTTGAAGTGGTATCACAAAGACTTCTTGACATCAACCCAAAGCTGGATTTAACTCCAATCAATGCTTTTATGGAGCCAGAAGATATGTCAAAAATTTTAGAAGAACATCGTTTTGACTATATTCTCGATTGCATAGACAGCCTTACACCAAAGCTGACCTTGATTAAGGAAGCGAGAAGAAGAAAATTAAAAATAATTTCAGCGATGGGAGCTGGTGGAAAAATAGACCCTTCCAAAGTGATGGTTAGAGATATTAGCAAAACAAGAAATTGCTACCTCGCAAAACAAGTGAGAAAAAGATTAAAAAAAGAAAATATTAATAAAGGGTTTCGATGTGTTTTCTCAACAGAATTACAACGAGAAGATAGCCTTAGAATGACCGATGGTACTCATTTTAAAAAATCTTTCTACGGAACCATCAGCTATATCCCTGCAATCTTTGGGTTGTATGCAGCATCTGAGGTCATCAATTATTTACTAAATTCTAAAAATTAGAAGTTGTAAATTGCACCAGTTAATGTTTTGTCAAGACAAAAACCGACAACTAGAACCTAATAACACTCCTTTGAATAACACATATCCAAAAAAAGAAAGACTAAAGCAAGAAACCGAAATTTCCTTATTGTTTCAAAAGGGAAAGTGGGATCGTTATGATAATATTACCATTATCACTTTAGGAATACAAGGATTAGAAAACAATAAAGTTGGGGTGTCGGTGTCCAAAAAGTTCTTCAAAAGAGCGGTCGATAGAAACCGTATCAAAAGATTATTAAGAGAAAGTTACCGGCTGCACAAAGACCTCTTTCAAAGAGCATATGGAGAAGAGAATATTGCAATGCTCTTTTGGAAAAGTAACAAAATGCCTGAAAAACTATCAGAAGTAGAGTCCCTTTTCACTGCACTTTGTGAAGCAAGAATTGCAAAAAGGAAATTAGCATAGTTTTTGTAAATTTGATGAAGACTTTTAACTAAAAGAACACGACATGTTAGACAATATTCCTTTTATACAATATCTTTTACCAGCTTTCATTGGTATTGGACTGGCTGCAGCTTCGGGATTCCGGGTTTTCCTTCCTATGTTTGCAGTAAGCTTAGCTTCGTACTTTGACATCATCCCCACTAACGAACATTTCGAATGGCTGGCGGGTTTACCAACACTCATCACAACAGGAATCGCAACCATCGTAGAAATTTTGGCGTACTATATTCCTTATGTTGACCACCTATTAGACTCGTTGTCCGTTCCACTAGCAACGATAGCAGGTTCGGTATTATTCGCTAGTCAATTTGCAGATATTGGGACATTTCCACAATGGGCTTTAGCATTGATTGCAGGAGGAGGAACTGCTGCCGTTATTAGTTCGGGGTTTGCGGGAACTCGAGCTGCGTCTACCGCCACAACTGGAGGATTAGGCAACGCTGTTGTTGCCACCACTGAAACTGCAGGAGCTGGAATCATGTCCGTTCTTGCAATCGCAACTCCCGTTATTGCAGGTATTATTGCTATTATTCTGGTTGTTGTTGTGATTAAAATAGGGAAAAAAGTTTGGACAAAATTCCGAAACTACAATTCTGATAAGTCTGACTTAGATTCTGCGTAAACCAATCTGAATAAGAGTTTCACAAAAATTAAATAAAAAAAAAGAAGCAAATTAATTGCTTCTTTGTTCTTTAATCTCTTGAATGCGTGATTCGAAGTAATCCTTCTTTTCTGGATGTTTTAGGATAAGCATTTCGAAAGCTTTGATGGCTTTTCCATATAACTTCTGCCCAGCATAAATATTGGCTAAAGTCTCAGTCATTAGATGTGAAATATCATTGCTTTTCTCTTTCACCACATAATCGCTTTCTTCTTTAAGTTTGGAAATTTTCGGTTCCTTCTCGATGAAAGTCTCGATAACCTTAGATTTCTTATCTTCAACTTTATCAACCAACGCAGTTTCCTCTACTACTGGCGAATCCGTTTTACCAAGTTTAAGCCAATTTTGCCAAGTATTTATAAATTGAGGCACATTGCTCTGAGCGGAAACCTCTACTTCCGAAGGCTTTTCCTCAATAATCTCTATTTTGTCCGAGAAGAAGGAAACGTTAATCACAGGTAATTCCTCTTGAATCTGCGCTTTTTCATTAACCATAGGCTTTTCAATAGCTGGAGTATCAATTTTGGGAGTTTCTTTTTTCCCTATAAGTGCATCAGGTACATTAAGAGCAATTGAAAGTGGCTTCCAAGTAGATTCGGTCTTAGTGGCTAATTTTTCTTCAGAGACCTTAACTTCATCGACCTTAACTTCGGTTGGTAAAATTGATTGCTTTGTTTCTTCCTGACTACTAGTTTGATTCTGAGCTACAACAAAATCCTGAGTATCCGCAAAGCTAATTTCGCTTGATGCTTCTACTGGTTCAATAATAGGAGTAGATTTTTGCTGGGCTTTTTTCTGCTTCATTTTTCGCTCTACCTCTGCAATTAGCCTTTGCATCTCAGTTTCCTGTTTATCATTAGTTTCAGAAGTCCGCGGAGTACTGCTTCCTTCTAAGTGAGAAGGCGTAATCTTAACTTCCGGGAGAAAATTAGATGTCTGATGAAAATTAATATCTGTCGAATTTTCAGTAGATTCAATTTCTGGTCGTTTTGCTTCCTCAACAACAAGGTTTTCTACATCAACCGTAAAATCTTCCGCTATTTTGTCTTCAACAATAGTCCCTTCTTCAACTTGCGAAACTTCTTGAATCTCCACGATTTCTACAACCGAATCAATCGATTTTTCTTCAGATAATTCTTCAACAAGTGATTCGGATAGAATAACTTCATTGTCAATAATATGATTATCTATCACTCCTACAGATTCTGCTTCTACAACTAAATCCTCTGGTGTTTCATCAAAAGAATTGATTGGTGCAAGAATCTCATTTTCGACAACAAAATGCTCTTCCACTGTTACAATCGCCTCTTCAGGCTTTTGTCCGTTAATCAATTGATACAATATCTTTTTATCTGTCGTATAAGCGGCAGTTTCTGATAAAATAGAACTATACTTCTCTGGGTAAAACTGATGAATACCCAACAAGTAAACTGCCCTTACACTTTGTAAATAGGATTTTTGTTTGACCTCGTTTTCCAACAAGGCCAAATCATCATTTTCCAACAATTGGGGAACTTTCAAAAGCTCTATCACTCTTGGATTCATCATTACCAATCTGCTACTATATCGTTAAAAATTTTGTTGATAATTCTTTCGTTAACTATCTTGACTTGAGACGCCTCCACTTGGTTAATATCTAGACTACTATCAAAAGTAGATTCGTCCGTGTAAGACCTATCAAAACTTTTTTCAGGCTCAATCTTGTTCTCGTAATGAATCTTAACCGTCATCGAAAGCTTATTTTGTGCCGCTTGAATAACATTTCCGGAGGTTGTAGTGGTTGCCGAAGAAATTGTTGTCGGAGAAATATTGTAATCAGTTATTTCTCCTTCAATCATAATATCGGGATTGCTAGCTGCACCCTTTAAAGTTGTTCTTTGAAGAAAACGTTTATTAATATCAATATTAAATTGCTGCGCCAAGGTAGGATTAACCAAGGCTGCATTATTAATGATTTCTTTGATTTGAATCGTTTTATATTCGTCTCCAAGATTACTATTAGTAAAGGTATAACAAGAATTCAAAAGCATTGAACTCCCTAGAAAAAATAATCCGAGAAGAAGTTGACGAAAATTCATTTTAATATTCTGATTTACCAATTTCGTGAATTTCATTTTTAGTAACCTGTTGTAAAGCATCTTCTTGAGAAAGATAAGACATAACATAATACAAAGGCATCGTTAAAAACAAACCAATCCCACAAAGCAATACTCCAATCTGACCAATAAAACCGATAACAATACCAAAGAGAAAAATATTTAAAATGTTATTAGTTGTCATTATTTTGGATGCGTTCCATGCTTGCGCAAGATCAGTCATTCCTCCTAAAGAAATAAGGCCAATCATGTAATAAGACTTGAAACTCACATATAATAATGTTGCTAAAAATAACACCCCATAAATCATTAAAAACACCGTCATTATTGGAGACATATCCTCCCCGCCCCCAGTAAAGGGAATAACAAAAAGCAAAGGGATGTATAAAACTATAATAAGCGCCATCAATATTAATAGAAGTTTGAAATAAATCACGAAATCTTTGAAGTCAAAGATATCTCCAGCAGAAGCCATCCTTCCCTCTCTCTTATTTCTACAAAATTTAAAAAAATTACCTATTCCTAAAATAGAGCAGAAGGGAATAATAGACATTACCATTACACAAAGAAATGCAATGATGTAATCCCCAATATCTTTTTTAAAAATTTCAATACCCTGATTGATGTACTCTCCAAATTTGAATTCGACTGATTTTGGACTAATTTGTTTTCTAACTTCCATAGTTTTTCCTTTTAATTTAATTTGTGTTTATTTTAATCTGTTGTAATACATCTTCTATTGCGGAATAAATGACAATTAAACTAAATGGAATTGTAATTAATATGCCTATTCCAAATAAATAAAAACCGCCAACTCCTATTATTAGCACCAAAGTAAAAAAAATACCCATTTTTACCAAATTTTTGCTAATAATCTCCTTTGTTAATCTAAAGACCGATTTGATATCTTTAATCTCTCCCAATGATATAAGTCCACACATAAAAAATGTCACCGGTATTGCATAAATAAAGAATGCAAATGAACTCCAAAAAAGCGTCCCCAACAAGTAGTCCAAAAAGGAGTTAGGTTCTGCTTCACGGTAATAAGCATAAATTGAAAGCGACAAAATTGGGATGGATACAATCATCACCATCGCTATCAAAGTTACAAATAGCTTTATATAAGTTGAAGAATCAGAAAAATCCAAAAGCATTTCTAAAGAAGCATCTTCCATTTGTTTTCTTTTTTTACAGTATTTAAAGAAATTTCCAATTGCATTAAAACTCATAAAAGGTATGAAAAACAAAAACAACGTACACAGAAAAGGAACAGCAATACCTTTATAATTATTCTTAAAAAAAAGCCAACCTTGACTAAAGTACTTTAAGTAATCAAATGCTATTGGCCTTGTCAAAAGGCTATTCATTAATCTTCTAAATTATACTGCTTTATTTTTCTATACAATGTTCTTTGAGAAATACCCAACTCATCTGCTGCTTTGTTTCTTCTTCCATTATGCTTCTCCAATGCCTTAACGATAAGATCTTTTTCATTATTTTGCAGCGAAAGTGACTCAGGCTCCGCCTCAACTGCTTCGACATCTTCAACATCATGATAATCTTCTGATGGACTAGAAATAATCTCAGGTTGCTGTGGATGATTTCTACTTCCGTTTTCAAAAAATAGCAAAGAATTAGAATTAACGGCTGGAGTTTCCGGATTAAAAACCCTTCCTATCAAATCCTTTTCTTGGTTAGAAAACGTCTGTGTTCCTCTATTTTTAATAAGCTCCGAAGTTAAGGATTTTAAATCATTAATATCGTTACGCATGTCGAAAAGGATTTTGTACATAATCTCCCTTTCGGAATTAAATTCTGAACTCGAAATTCCGCCTGAATTTTTCTGAATGACAGCTGGTAAATTAGCATTCATCGGAATATATTCAGCCAATTTCGTGGAGTTGATTTCACGATTTTGTTCAACAACGGTTAATTGTTCAACTAGGTTTCTCAACTGTCGAACGTTCCCTGGAAACGAATAATTTTCTAAATAATGAACGCCATCATCGGTTAATTTTATTTCAGGCATTCTGTATTTTTCAGCAAAATCAATCGCGAATTTTCTGAAAAGTAAGTGAATATCGCCTTTACGTTCTCTTAAAGGAGGCATGTCCACTTGAACCGTGTTCAAACGATAGTATAAATCTTCTCTGAATCTTCCATCTTGAATGGCTTTCATCATGTTGACATTCGTAGCTGCAACAATTCGAACATTGGTTTTTTGAACTTGTGAAGAACCTACTTTCATAAATTCGCCACTTTCTAAAACTCTTAAAAGTCTAACTTGGGTCTGAAGTGGTAATTCTCCCACCTCATCAAGAAATATAGTTCCACCGTCTGCAACTTCAAAGTAACCTTTTCTGGTTGTGGTAGCTCCTGTAAAAGCGCCTTTTTCGTGTCCAAATAATTCGGAATCGATGGTTCCTTCAGGAATTGCACCACAGTTGACCACGATGTAAGGTTGATGTTTTCGTTTGGATTCTGAGTGAATAATTTTTGGGATAAATTCTTTTCCTGTTCCACTTTCTCCAATAACCAAAACGGTAATATCGGTTGGTGCAACTTGAATAGATTTTTCCAACGCACGATTAAGTGCAGGATAGTTTCCTATGATTCCGAATCTATTTTTTATGGATTGTAAGTCTGTCATTTGTGATGTGGTAATTTGTTAATTTGTTAATGCGATAATTTCTAAGACGTTTTATTAAACGTATTACCTAATTATAATATCAAACCATTCTCCCCAAAAGCGTTCCCTGGGTGTTATCGTAAACAAAAACAGTCACAATGTCTCCAATTTTTTGTCCCTCTTGCTTATCAAAAACGCAAACTGCATTTTGGGAGTTTCTTCCTTTCCACTGGTTTTCGTTTTTCTTGGAAGTTCCTTCAATCAGGATTTCGTGATTTCTTCCGGTATAAGATTTCATTCTTTTTCGGGATAATTCGCCTTGCAATGCAATCACTTCGGCTAATCTTCTTTGCTTAACATCTGCAGGAATATCATCTTCCATTTTCTTGTGAGCCGGAGTTCCCGGTCTTTCGGAATAGGCAAACATATAACCGTAGTCATATTCCACTTCACGCATTAATGAAAGTGTATCTTGATGGTCTTCTTCCGTTTCGGTACAAAACCCAACAATCATGTCTTGAGAAAATGCAATATCTGGAACGATTTCTTTGGCTTTTTTAATTAAAGCTAAATATTCTTCCCTTGTGTGTTGACGGTTCATCAATTGCAAAATTCGGTTGCTTCCACTTTGAACAGGAAGATGCACATAATTACAAATATTATCGTATTTCGCAATCGTTTTGAAAACTTCCTCCGTCATTTCATGAGGATTAGACGTTGAAAAACGAATTCTCATTTCTGGAACAGCCACCGCAACCATCTCTAACAATTGTGCAAAATTAATTGCTGTTAGTTGCTGGATTTCGGAAGCATTTTTGAAATCTTTTTTCGCTCCACCGCCAAACCAAAGGTATGAATCTACATTCTGACCCAAAAGTGTGATTTCTTTGTAACCGTTGTTCCATAGATCTTTACATTCTTCGATAATTGAATGTGGATCGCGACTTCTTTCTCTTCCTCTCGTAAAAGGTACCACGCAAAACGTACACATATTATCGCAACCTCTGGTAATCGTAACGAAAGCGGTTACTCCATTACCACCCAAACGAACAGGATTGATATCTGCGTAAGTTTCTTCTTTAGAAAGAATTACGTTGATCGCATCACGTCCGTCTTCTGTTTCTTTTAAAAGATTGGGTAAATCTCTGTACGCATCTGGACCAACTACCAAGTCAACCAAATGTTCTTCTTCCAAAAATTTGGTTTTCAAGCGTTCTGCCATACAACCAAGAACTCCAACGGTGAGGTTGGGATTTTCCTTTTTCTGGTTTTTGAATTGTGAAAGTCGCATTCGGACTGTTTGTTCCGCTTTTTCTCGAATGGAGCATGTATTCAACAAGATAAGGTCTGCTTCTTCTACATTGGTTGTCGTATTATACCCTTGACCATGTAAAATAGAGGCAACGATTTCGGAGTCTGAAAAGTTCATTTGGCAACCATAACTCTCCAAAAATAATTTCTTGGTGTTTTCTGATTTTTCTGCAATTGCAAAAGCTTCGCCTTGTTTGTTTTCGTCTATATATTTTTCTTGCACGATTTTAAAATTTTATGAAATTTGAGCCTTTTGGTTCAAGATGCAAATATAGTGAAAAAACTGACAGAATGGCAGACGCTCACCTAACATTAATAAATACCGGTAATCTGAACGGTGCATTTAGGGGAGTTCCTTTATACGTAGCAGGTTTGAATTTTTTTCGAATATTCCCGACACAATCGACTATCATTTTTTCAAATTGTGGATTTTGAAAGTTGGTATCAACAAAAATATTTCCAATCTCTCCTTGCGTATCAACATCAAAAGTAATTTGAAAACGAATGCTGGAGTTGAATCCAAAAGAGGAAACATCAATGCAGGATGCAAATTTTCTCCTGTATTCTGTGATTCCGCCAGGAAATTCCGGAGGTAAAAATTGATCTTGATCTGGCATCCAATTGGAATCTCTAAATAAATCGTTTGGAGCAAAAATAATTCTAGTTAAAGCTCCCACTTTTTTGCCGTTTACTTCTGCGGGAGTGTAGTCTTTAAGTGCGCCCAAAACTTTCTTCCCCAACGAAAAAGCGCATTTGTTATTTTCTAGCGCTGCCGTATCGTCGTCTTTTACATATTGCACAGATCCATCTGATGATACAATGATGCGAAACACCAGAACCTCCGATGGATTGTCGCAGGGCGCGACATTATTTTTAACCAAATACCGATGTGCTTCCTCGTAAAATTTTTCATATCCTCCTTTGTAAAAAACTTGATTTTTTGGGTATTCAGGCAAAACTTGTTGCTGAGCATTTGTGTGTATGTATAGAATAAAGCAAATGTAGAGAAGAAATTTATTTTGCATTTTTTCCTTTAAAAATATAAAAAATTTCTCATAGCAAAACTTTAGAAACGAAAAAAATAAATCCTAAATCTCCAAAAAAATAATGAAAGCTTCATCATCATTCCTTTTTAAAAAATTACTTCTATAAAAAATTACCGAAACTATACAATTTGAATCTAAAATCCGTAGAGAGTAGATTCTGGATTGCTTCTAGAAATATTGTGATCTTCTTATTTGTAATCAAAATTATAACGTGTGGAAAGTTAGTTACCATGCAGAAGAGGTACTTTAGAGTCTCTCTGGATAAAAGAAAAAATAGTAACAGAACCAGAAAATTAGTAGTAGCAGTGCCAGAACTTATGCTGATTTGGATCATGTTGTAGAGGTGCATGTTGTTTTTATAGGACGACCATCATAATGTTTGAAAGTTACCTAAAGTATCGTCACAGATTGCAAATCTGCGAAATCGGGACAACCCTGCTTTGGACACGCCCCATTTCATGGAAATAACGGTGATATAAAGATTATGAATCAGAGAAATAATCATGGTTCGAGAAAAACAGTAGGAAAAGATATGCCAATGAATGCGTCTGTATTTTAACATTATCTCTATCAAGTTACTTGTCCTGGATTTAAAAATAATGAAATCATAAATTTCGAGAGTTCAAACAGCAAATATTGTAAAAATACTATATACCGTTTGATAAGAATTAAAATATCACCCGATTTCCGCGCATTAGGAATAAGTAACTAGGAATAAGAAAAATCTTGCAAAAAGCGTGGGTTTTGTTTGTTTTATAGAGCAGCAAAATTTTATACAAACAAGTTTATTAAATTTTTCAACCCAAATTAGCAATTCTTTAAAAAAGTAAGATCCTATATAGATTCACCCATTTTTTGTACCACTTACAAATAGTGTCTTTGTATAATTTGACGGCATTTTTTGATGGTTTTCTTCAGAAATATGAAAACTATCCTTGAGGGAGAAGATTTACAAAAATTTAGTCCACTGGAAAAAAATCTTTCCAATTCGTCCCCTGTGAAGTACCAAAAAAACTGGCATTGGATTATTTCCAATGCCAGTTCAAAACGTATATGATATTAAATTTAAAAATCTTTTAGTTCATAAATTTGCATTTCAGCACTTGTTCTTTGCTTAATATTTCCTTTTGTGCTATCAGAGGAATAATCCAAATAAAAGGAAAATGTTGTAGAAGCTGGTAAATCAATATAAAAACAAGAATAATAAGTAGCAAAGGTATCTGTGATAATTTCATTATCATGGGTTACTTGTCCTAAAATATTTCCTGCAGTATCTTTTAAATACGTAGCAAAAGACACATAATATATTCTGTGTGCTGTCGGATTAATTGGGGTTCCTGTGGAAACAATACTATTATTTGCATTAACATCTACAGAAAACTCAACTTTGTATTTTCCTTTTGGTAAAGTAATTTCAGAATTCGTTGCATTATAGGATGAATTTCTAATCTGAGTTGAAACTAACCCCAATTGAACAATCTTATTATTGGTACTTGTGGTACTGGTTGTAAGCAAGGTTGCAGTACTATTAGGGTTCGCTAACGTTGACAGTACCATTGTACCTGCAAGATCCGATCCTACAAACATTTTATTCCAACTGTTCACATACCAATAATACAAACCTTTGGAATACGCTCCTCCATTATTATAAATGATTAAACCATCTGCTGGTGCATTTACAGGATTGGTTGGATCGCTAATGCTGGTAAGGGTATAGGAGGGGAAAAGCATTCCTTTGTTGGTAGAATTAATATCTAACATTGCAGAAGCATTTGGTGCATTGGTACCAATACCAACCTGTGCTTTTGTGTATTGGGAAACCCCAATTAAAAAGATAAATGTATATGAAATTAATTTTCTCATGGGTCTAATGTGGTTTTTTGGAAATGAATTGAAATATCTTTAATCGTAATGGCTCCATTGTTAATGCCAGTTCCACCAGTACCATAATAATAAGTTCCACCAGCGTCCATCCCTAAAGCTAATTTTACCGTTATTGGCGAAATCACATTAAAACTAAAGTCAAAATTGGTGGAAAATGTATGCACTCCTGTTCTTACTACAGAGTTATCAGAAGTTGGTTCACCATAGATTGTAGTGGCACCATCAAACAATCTTGCCATCATTTTTATCAAATGGACATCATAACCTGCAACACCTACTGCAGGGTTAAGTGTAGGGATGTCAATATTTGCATTTACGTGGATTGCATAATAACCAGGAGGAAGCGTAAAAGTTCCTGAAGGTGTTCCTACAAGTCCAGAAATATTATTAGAAAACTGAGTCCAATTGGTTGTAGAAGGTATTTGATAACTTCCTACTGCCACGCCTCCTAATGCACTAAAGGGAGTCATTACTCTATATACTGCATCGGTTACTACATTGCCAGAATCTCCCATTAATTTCCATTGGTCAACATCCCAATAATAATACCCATGAAAATTTGCACCCCCTTTATTATAAACAATCATTCCATTGATAGGATTAAGAATTGGCGAGGTGGCATTTTTTAAATCATCCAACAATTCTACTTTTGGAAATAATACTCCTTTGTTATCAAAATTCTCTACTTGGAGAATCGCAGAACTATGATTAGTGGTACCTCCTCCTATATTTACCCCACCATTCTGCGAATAGACGTGAGCGGAAAGAAGTATCAACAGACCTATAAATATATTTTTCATTTTAATTATTTAATATTTTTATCGTTTAATACTTGTTCACTTTTATATATGATCTAGACCGTGAAAAAGAAAATTGATCTTGAAAGCCAGAACCAGACATTCTTCCTAAACGGAAAAACAATGCATACCCTTTACCCGAAGCTGTTTGCGGAATATTAAAACTGTAGATTTGTGTCATCCTATGTTCGGTATCTATTTTGGAAATCACCCCATATTCTTTTCTTAATACTGTTTTAATAGGAGTAAAAGGCAACGTAGAAGTTGGCTGTACTGCTGATACTGTAGTCGTTGCCAAATCATACTCAAGTAAATAACAATCCGTTAGATAGCCCATATAATAGTAAGGTGAAGTCCCATTTATTGGCACATTTGAAAAATCAGTTGCAGGCGCAGTAAAATAAAAAGTAACTTCAAATTTATAAGTGCCTGGTTCAATATTAATACAATAAGCACTCCCTTGCACAGATCCTGTTGTAGTTGAACTTGCAATGGCTAAGGATAACGGCGATAAATTTAAGTTTACAGATTTTAGACCCATCAAATTAGCCGTCGAATTATATTTAAAAATATCTCTCCCATTGTATGTATCAGAAGAAAATGGCACATATCTACCTGCAGGTTGATCATTCAGAATCAATTGATCGGTACCTGTATATTCAATAATTGCTGATTTACCTGTTTCTATGTACGGGATTCCTCTGTCCCATTTTGGGATGCTAGTATTCCAAAAATAAACTCCACTTTTGTCTGGATTGCCAGTATTGTTATACACGGTAACCCCATCTTTAGGTCCGTTTACAGGAGAAGTCCCATTGGTAAGTGCTAATAAATTAACTCTAGGAATCACAACTGCTTTGTGTCCCGTGGTAATACTTACGGCGGTTTTACCCGCTACGTAATTAGCCCCACCGTTAGTCACTGTAATTGCTGTAATCACTCCATTGACAATTGTTGCAGTTGCTCTTGCTCCTTTTGCAATCAAAAAAGTATCATCCATTCCATAGATACTTATTTGTACAGGGCTATTATAATTTGTTCCACCGTTAGTTACAGTTACTGCAGTTATTTGTCCGGTGGCGCTTACTGTTGCAGTAGCGGTTGCGCCACTTCCTGTAGTCATTGCATTAGAAGATGCAATATCTAATATTGCAGAAGGTTCAGAGTTTGCTTTTCCAATAGCAACTCCTTTGTTTTGTGCTTTATAAAAACCAGTAATACTGATTAATATAAGGAAAATTAATAAAGTTGTCTTTTTTTGCATTTTAGAAATTTAATTTTTTCATCTATATTTCTTTATGATTATAGAGTCATTTATAATGATTTGTCTAATATTTAAAATCATCAAATAAAATTTTAATAACAGATTTTAAGCCCAATCAATATCAAATTTTATTTTCAAAATTTTTTGATTGGTGTATATTGTGGCTTAAAATATTAAGATAAATATGGTGGAGGGCGAACTTGTAATTTATTATGTAAACAATTGAATATTGCAAAAGATCTATAAATGGTTTTTTCTTTAATGGTAGAAATAACCACCAAGACTTTTTCTTGCACAAAACCTCCGTAGTTTGCAAAATCATTTTTAGGACTTGGAATCAATAGTCCGGTAAAATTTGAATTATTGCTAAAATAGAAATCTGTACTTCTTGTTTTGGTATTCTGTATCCTAAAGCTTGGCTGAACTACCTTTAGTTTCTTTACTTTCGCCAGAGAGGGCTTGTTAATTTTGACTTCTTTTATTTTTTGAAACGTCAACCGTTTCTTCTGTACCAGTTTCTTTTTTCTTATAATGGAGATTTTAGCATTAGAAAATTCTAAACCATGAATTTCAGTCCCACCAACCACATATATTTGTGAGGTGTTCTCCGTGCTTAAACTATCTGATTTTTTTACTGGATTTTTTGGAAAAAAATTTACAGACAAAAGAAGAAACAATAAAACAATGAACACCCTTAAAAAGGAGCCGCCATTAAATTCTAAATATGATTGAAAATCATATAAAAAATTCTTTTTATTTATTGCTTTGTAGTACAAAAGATTCTATTTTGGAACGACACTATTGCAAATATCATGCCGTTTTATGTTTTTTTTATTTTTTTTAATGCTTTAATAATAAAACTTTACTTTTTTTATCATTTATGAGTGCAATTTACAAAATAAATATTAATTTTATTACAAACTTAGCTGTTTTCTATTTACATTTTTCGGATGGTTTTGAAGAAAACCCTCTAGTTACACAACGTTTTAATACGTTATCAAAATAAAAACTGTATTTAAAAAAAAAGAAGTATTTAGGTTCTTTTTGAGTTTCCAGCGATGTATGGAAGACCGTGTTTTGCGTGAGGGCGTAGCTGGAAATCCCACAGCAAGTGTTGGGATTGAAAGGAGCGAGGAATTGCAAGCGAAGACCGACCTGTTTGTAGCACTGGAAAATCCAACGGCAAGTTTCTCAGAAACTTGCCGTTGGATTTTTGCTTCTTGAAAAACAGGGCACGCCCAACTTTTAGAGTATTTCGATCTGATTTCTCAATAAATCATCAAACTCGTCTCTCTTGCGGATTAAATGTGCTTTTCCGTCCAAAACCAGTACTTCTGCAGGCTTCAATCTGGAATTGAAATTGGAACTCATCTCAAAACCATAAGCGCCCGCATTTCTAAACACTAAAACATCGCCTTCACGTACTTCATTTAGTTTTCGGTCCCATGCAAAAGTATCGGTTTCACAAATGTTTCCTACAACGGTATAGATGCGCTCTGCTCCTTTTGCATTGGAAAGGTTTTCGATTTGATGATACGAATCGTAAAACATAGGACGAATAAGGTGGTTGAATCCTGAATTTACACCCACAAAAACCGTAGCCGTGGTTTGTTTTATGACATTGGCTTTCACCAAGAAGTGTCCGCTTTTTCCCACTAAAAATTTACCCGGTTCGAACCACAGTTCGAATTTTTTTCCGCTTTCTTTTTGGAAATCGGCAAGTGCTTTTTCTACTTTTTTTCCTAGAGATTTCACATCGGTTTCCATTTCATCGTCTTTGTACGGAATCTTGAAGCCACTTCCCATATCCAAATACTTCAGATTTGGAAAATGATCCGCCAACTGAAACATGATTTCCAAACCTTGCAAGAACACGTCTGGATCTTTTATCTCGCTTCCGGTGTGCATGTGAAGCCCTTCAATACTGAGGTTGGTAGATTTCATCACCCTCTCTATGTGGCGAAGCTGGTGGATGGAAATTCCAAACTTGGAATCAATATGCCCTGTAGAAATTTTGTAGTTCCCTCCTGCAAAAATATGCGGATTGATTCTTACAAAAATAGGATAGGAATCTCCATATTTGTTTCCGAATTGCTCCAAAATGGAAATATTATCGATGTTTATGTGGACTTTCAGTTCCATGGCGTCCTCGATTTCTTTTAGATCCACGCAATTTGGCGTAAAAAGAATTCGATTCGCTGGATAACCCGCCTTTAGTCCTAGCTTTACTTCGTTGATGGAAACACAATCCAGATTGGCTCCCAATTTTTCAACATATTTCAAAATATTAATGTTCGAAAGTGCCTTACAAGCGTAGAAAAACCTTGTACTCTTGTGAAAAGACGAAGTCAGCTTTTCGTACTGTTCTTTGATGGATTCGGCGTCATAGACATAAGTTGGAGTCCCAAATTGCTCAGCAATTTTTAGTAAATCTTTGTTGGTCATATTTCCTTTTTTATAAATTTTTGATGGTAATTTTACTATTAAATTTAAACGCAAAGAGCGCAAAGATTTTATAACAACTATTCTTTTATAAGGCCGCAAAAGCGTTAGCACTTATATAAAGTAAGCAAGTTAAATTCAAAATAATAATTACTACCACAAAAAAAGCAGAATCTTTTGGATGAAGAGTCTGCTTAAGATTGATTAATATTTTTATACAATAGTTGCAACTCTTAAACATTCCAAACCTTAGAGAACTTAACAGCTCCCTTCTTATTGTTCTTATTTTGTTTAAGATTTTGCATTGTTTTGTTAAAATTTTTGCCAAAAATAAGATATAGTTTTAATTCTACAAAATTGAAGATGAAAAAATTACATATCTTCTAACTCGTTAAAGTAATCAGTCGGAGCAACGCCATAGCGCTCCCTGAAGTTATTACTGAAAAATTCTGGAGAAGTATAACCTAACATTTTAGAAATTTCTTTTATTTTCTTTTTCCTAATAGATGGATCATTCCGCATAAGGTCGTCCAAATATGCAAATCGCAAGTCTTGAATATAAAAATTAAAAATTTTCCCTGATTTCACCTTGATAACCCTTGCAAGGTACTTATCATTGGTGCTCATTTCAGCCGCCAGTGTTGAAAGTCGAAGATTGCTTTTTAGGAATTTTTTCTTTTTTTCAAACTGATCCAGCTTTTTCAGAATCTGTATTGCTGTTTCTCTACTAATTGGTAAATACTCAGAGTAATCAGATTCTTTGGGGATTTGCTCAACTGGTCTCACTACAGGTATTTCTTCATCTATTAATGCTTCCTCAGTAGGTAACTCCTCTTTTGGTTCAACATTCCGAATAACTTCGTCCTCTTTCTCGATATGGTCGACGGCTTCCTCCCGATTTTCGATAGATTCATGAACTTCTGCATGAGCAAAAGAAACTTTGTTTTCTTCTTTCTTCATTGGGGTAGCAGCCTGGCTCTGCTCAAGCACTTCTCTCTTTCTTCTCTTGTTATAAACAACCCACAAAAACAGACTAAACGCTAACAAAACAACAATCCCTCCAAAAAGCCACCTCTCTCTCTTGCGATCCCCTTCTAATTGGGCTTTCTCATCCAAAAGTCGTTGGTCATCATAGTCGGACTTTATTTTTGCTGCAATATCCTTTTGTTCGGATGCAAACTTCTTATCATAAGCCAACAGACGATCCACAGCAACAAGTTGCTCATCTCGTTTTCCTATGTTTTTGTAATAATCAATATAGAACTCAAACATCGGACGAAACTCCATCGAAATCCTTCCCGTCTCGTCATAATCCCGAATAATTTCGTTAAAATAAGGCAACGCTTTCTCCAACTCATCAAGTTTCCAATAAGACATTCCAAGATAGAATTTCTCGTATAAGTGTTTCTCTTGGTCTTTATACAAACTAAGAGATTGATTGAACTTCTCAATTGCAGGAAGATACTTTCCTTGCATATAGTCGTTGAAACCAAAGATAGTGTTAAAATCACCTCTAAGCAAAGTATAGTCTTTATTATTTTTATAAAAGTTATTAATTTCAGAAACTAATTTGATATTCTCATTAAAATTACTTGTTCTTGCATTTAGTTTAATTAGAATTAACTTGCTGCTTAAATACTGCAATTTAATATCATTTGAAGGCTTTTCAATCATCTTCCATTCATAATAGCCTGCAATACTTGTTGCCAATTCTCTTGCTTCTTTATAGTCTCCTACATAATATTTAATATTAGCAATTAAACTCTCATTACTATAAATATATTCCTTAGAATTTTCGTTTTTTAAATAATCATTAGCAATAATTGCATAATCAAGCGCTTTGGAATATTGGCTAATCGAAAATTGTAAAGAGGCGCCTGTTGAATAAGCAAGACCAATCAAACGAGAATCTTTTGTCTTAACACTAAAAGTAATTAATGAATCAGAATAATTGACTCGCTCATTAAGGTCAGACGCATAAATTGTACAATAAGAATAACCTGTAAAAATTCCTAATTCATTATTCTTCTCTTTAGCTTTTTTAAGATAAAGCTTTGCGATTTTTGAAACTTGATTTCCGTCTTTTGTTTCCCGATAAATATTCATTTCTAAAGCATTTAATTCTTCATCAGAAGTATTTTGCCCAAAAAACAAAGAAAAAAGCAACAAAAAAAACAAAGAAAAGAACCGAAAAAACATCAATTCTTTCCTTTGGTTACTGATTTTTCTGCGCATAGAAGATAATTTTTATACAAATATAATATTTTTAGCTAATCAACTGTATTTCAGTAAACAAAAAATATATTTTTTTCCTTAATCACAGACGTCATTTCCTCATATTACAGACAATTCTTTATTAACCATGTAAATTTTTCTTTTATCACAGTCTGTAAAGAAACGGAAGTTTGCAAATCCCTTTTTCACGACCCTATATTTGACTCAACGAAACGAACTAAAGTTTCTACCTTTCCAACCAACCCAAAAATTAAAAACATGATTGTCTACTTTATCAATATTATTTTATGGATTTTAGAAAAATTCGTGTAATCGTTAAAAATCGAATTCGAATCATATAGAATCAATTTATTATTAACTCTTAAGTATTAAGAATATGAAATTGAACTTTAAAAAAATACTAATTGCAGTACTTATTAACTTAATCCTTGCAATTGTAGTGATAAAAGTGTGGGGAATTAATTTGTTTGCTCCTTTACTTTTCGTTGCAGTAGTATTATCTCTAATTAACAATAAAAAACAATCATGAAAAAAATTGCCTTTTATCTATTGCTTTTATCCTTATCAAGTTGTAAAAGCAACCTTATCAATATGTATTTTGAAAAGACTGGTATCTACGATGAAGTAGTTGCTTTGCAGAAAATGAATGTTCAAAACAAGGAAGTCGTATTTATTCCGATGGTTCATTTGTCCACAGAAAATTTCTATAAAGATGTTCAGAAAAAGGTGGATTCTTTAGATAAATTAGGATATCATTTTCTCTATGAAAAAGTCGATTATGGTAAAGCAGAAGAAAACAAAATGCGTAAACTAAAACATCTCATGCGTTTACCAATTGGCAAAGACCTTAAATATTCTGATATTATGGAAACAATTAAGCAGAAGTATCCCAATGTAGAACTAAAGAAAAAATTAGTGGATCAACCTTCATATGAAACATTTGGCTTAAATTCTACCAATAGTGCAAAAGCTGATGCTACTCTCCTTGAAATTTTGGAATATTATGAAGGCAAATATGGCGAAATTCAACTCAGCGATTGTGAACTACATTTACCTCTTGAGGAAATTTTCACTTGTGATACACCAAAAATACCCAAAGAAAAAGTAGATGATGCTACAATCAATTTTAGAAACCAAAAGGTTGTGGATGAAATCCTAAAAAGCACACATACAAAACTCGCTATAATATATGGAAAAAACCATTTCAAAGGAATTAATGAAAAAATGATTGAGAAAAATAATAAATAATATAAAACGATTTTATGAAAAAACAACTTTTAACAATCCGTGTGTTTGCAATAACCCTAATAATTTTA